>NZ_MOMO01000237.1:0-81738 GCF_009933855.1 Pseudomonas sp. SG-MS2
CTTTTTTGGTTACTTTTTGGGGCGTTTGCCAAAAAGTGACCCGCCGTAAGGGCGGAAAGGTGAGTGAGCGCCGCCACCGCAAATGGATATGCCCGCATGAATCAAAGCCCTCGCATGAGCTTCTGGCTTCTGGCTTCTGGCTTCTGGCTTCTGGCTTTCAGCTAGCGTGAATATCTATTTGCCGTGGCGGCGCTCACTCACCTTTCCGCCCTTACGGCGGGTCCCTTTTTGTCTTGGCAAAAAGGAACCAATGGGCCTGTCCCATCATCCGGCCCCTACGCTTCGCTCCGGGGTTCCCTCGCTCCGGCCTCCTGAAGTCGCAATCTGCGGTGTCTGAACTATCGCGCTCTGAAAAGCAAAAGCAAAACAACCGCAACCAAACAATGATCCGCGATAACGCCTACGATTGACGCAAACCCTGCCCCGTGCTCTCCTTGCACCTTGCGTTCAGGTGCCCCCTCTGGGGGTGAAACGGGAAACCGGTGCGTCGCAGGCCCTCGATCAGGGCCGGACAATCCCGGTGCTGCCCCCGCAACGGTAAGCGAGCGAAGCGTCTAAACCACTGTGCCACGTCGTACGGCATGGGAAGGTGACGCTTTACCAGGAGCCCTGCTCCTCCTCGCAAGCCCGGAGACCGGCCTGGCGTTCATGAACACCCCGCGGTGGGCGGGCGCTGTCGCATTTCCCTGGGCCATTCAAGCCCGGGGTTGCCGCGCTTGCCTGTTGCTCAATCGGCACAATGCCCTACAAAGCAGAGGAACGCGTCATGCCCGTCACCAGCGCCAAACACGGTATCGCCACCCCCGTCACCCTCAGCCAGCGCGTGGTCATCGCCACTACTGCCAGCCTGTTGGGCCTGTGCCTGATCTACTTTGCCGGCTTCTCACACATCGAAGCCGTGCACAACGCTGCCCACGACACCCGCCACAGCGCCGCATTCCCTTGCCACTGAGACCGCCCCATGATCAAGCGCATTGCCCGCACCGCCGGGTTCAGCGGGCTGCTCGCAGCCTTGTTGTTGACCCTGCTGCAAAGCTTCTGGGTCGCACCGCTGATTCTTGAGGCGGAAACCTATGAATCGACAGCCCCCTCCACCGAGCACCACAGCCACGATATCCAGGCAACCGTTGGGCATGAACATGCTGCGGCGCACGAACACAGTGCCGATGCCTGGTCACCGGAGGACGGCTGGCAGCGCATCCTCGCCACCACCGGTGGCAACCTGGTCGTAGCCGTCGGCTTCGCCCTGATCCTTGCCGCGCTGTACAGCCTGCGTGAGCCCAACCGCGTCACCACCGGCGCATTATGGGGCTTGGCCGGGTTCGCCGTGTTCTGCCTGGCACCCACCTTGGGCCTGCCGCCAGAGCTGCCAGGCACCGCGGCCGCAGACCTCGGCCAGCGCCAGAACTGGTGGATTGGCACCGCCGCCGCCACCGCGCTGGGGCTTGCATTGCTGGTGTTCGCTCGTCATTGGCTGCTCAAAGCCCTTGGGGCAGTATTGCTGGTAGTGCCGCATGTGATCGGCGCTCCGCAACCCGAAGTCCATGAAAGCCTGGCCCCAGAAGCCCTGGAAACACAGTTCAAGATCGCTTCGTGGGCAACCAACGCTGCCTTCTGGCTGGCTCTGGGCCTGCTCAGCGCCTGGCTGTACCGCCGTTCCAGCCAGGCTTGATGGCAAGCCACCACCCGCTGCCGGCGCTTTACGCCGGCTTTGGTTGCCGCCGGGGCTGCCCGGTTGAGGTCCTGGACGAGCTGCTGCACCAGGCACTTCATGGCTACGGGCTGACGCTGGCGGCGTTGCGCGGCATCGCCAGCATCACGTCGAAAGCCGACGAACCTGGCCTGCAACAACTCGCCGAACGTCACAACCTGCCCCTGCTGGTGTTCGACGCCTCGCAACTACAGGCTTACGAGCCACAACTGAGCCACCGCTCTGCGGTGGCATTCGCCCACAGCGGTTGCTGGGGCGTCGCGGAGAGCGCAGCCCTGGCAATGGCCCATCATGAACGCGGCAACGCCGCGCTTGTGGTGACGCGGCAAACGCTCGGCGCCGCTACCCTGGCCCTTGCCTGCGGCGGATAATTGCCCCACCCATTCACCTGCAAGGATTTTCCATGACGGTCTACTTCATCGGCGCCGGCCCCGGCGACCCGGAATTGATCACGGTCAAAGGGCAACGCCTGATCCGTCAGTGCCCAGTGATCATCTACGCCGGCTCCCTGGTGCCCGCGGCAGTGCTCGACGGGCACCAGGCCGAGACCGTGATAAACAGCGCGGAACTGCACCTGCAGCAAATCGTGGAGGCCATGCACGCGGCCCATGAAAAAGGCCAGGATGTCGCCCGTGTTCACAGTGGCGATCCCAGCTTGTACGGCGCAATCGGCGAGCAGATCCGCCATCTGCGCGAGCTGGGTATCGATTACCAGATCATTCCGGGTGTAACCGCTACCGCTGCCAGTGCCGCGTTGCTGGGCTGCGAGCTGACGCTGCCTGAGGTGGCGCAGACGGTCATTCTGACCCGCTACGGGGACAGCTCGCCCATGCCAGCAGGCGAGCAACTGGGCGACCTGGCGCGTCATGGTTGCACCTTGGCGATCCACCTCGGCGTGAAACACCTGGCTCGAATCGTCGATGAGCTTGTCCCCCATTACGGCGCAGACTGCCCGGTGGCCGTTGTTCACCGCGCCACTTGGCCCGATCAGGACTGGGCACGGGGCACCCTCGAGGATATCGTCGAGAAGGCAGCCGCGAAGGGTTTTCGTCGCACCGCGCTGATTCTCGTCGGGCACGTACTGGGCGATGCTCCGTTCGCCGAGTCAGCCCTGTACCGCGCCGGGCATGCGCACCTTTATCGCCCGGGCAGTTGAACATTGCCAAGCTGATACAGACCGTAGCAGACTCCAGGCTCCATCCCGCGGACCGGAGTCGCGCCCATGCTGGAACTACGCCCCAATTGCGAATGCTGCAATAGCGATCTGCCGGGCGACAGCCCTGACGCGCTGATCTGCTCGTTCGAATGCACATTCTGCAAAAGCTGTGCAGAAACCCACTTCAATGGCCGCTGCCCCAACTGCTCAGGTCAATTGGTCGCACGCCCCACCCGGGTTGGCACGGCCTTGAGCAACAACCCACCTGCCACTGAGCGCGTGCTCAAGCCCCACGCCCGCTGTGCTTGAACAACTTGCAGCCATAAGCATCGGCGAAAAAATACCCTGGCGATGCTTGTACCCAGACGATTTTGTAGGACTTTTCAACAAAGTCGTCCCCCTAACTCAACAGATCTATACTCGCCATTACCAAGGAACCGGAATGGACGTATCGTGCTGCGCTGCAGAAAGACCTTGCAGACGTATTCCTGATTAGCCTTAGGAAACGGACCACATTCCGACAGGAGTTAGCCTCATGACAACCGTGCTGATCGTTGACGATCACTCTACCGTTCGATTCGCGCTGCGCATGCTGCTTGAGCGCGAGCGCTTCAAAGTTGTGGGGGAAGTCGAGAACGGTAGCGAAGTGGCGCAGGTAGCACGCAACCTGCGACCCGACGTCGTGATCCTGGATATCGGGCTTCCTGGCCTCGACGGCATGGAAGTCATCAAGCGCCTGCAGCAACTCGAACAGGTCCCCAGGATCATGGTATTGACCGGACAGGCCACCGAGTTGTACGTCCGCCGTTGCCTGGATGCCGGTATAGGCGCATTTGTAACCAAAGATGAAGATCTCGATGCCGTCGTCTTTGCCATGAAAGCCTTGGTCAAGGGGTACTCGACCTTCCCGCAGATGTCGGTGAACAGCAACACTCTGGACAGCGAGCACGGGCGCCTGGGCAGCCTGTCAAATCGGGAGATGGAAGTGCTTCGGCGTCTAGCCCGTGGTGAAAACAACAAGAACATAGGCCATTGCATGAACCTCAGCGCCAAGACCATCAGCACCTACCGTGGCCGCATCATGGACAAGCTCAAGACTGAATCATTGGTAGAAATGGTTGATCTGGCCAAACGCAATAACGTCAATTAGGCGCGTGATCGGCATGAAGTGCGTACTGGTTGCGCTGCTGCTGGCCATTGGCATGGCTGGCTCCGCGCTCGCCGCACCGGCAGATGTCGAAACGCGGCGCTTGTTGGCACGTGCTGTCAGCACCGCTTCGCCACTGCAACTCGATGCCCAGGACCGCCAATGGTTGCAGCAGCGTAAAGTTCTGTTGCTGGGCAGCTCGCGTCCCGATTATCCCCCGTTCGAGATCAACATCAGCCCGAGCGACTATGAGGGCCTGAGCGCAGACTATGCCGGGCTAATATCCGAACTTCTGGAGATACCGATAGAGGTCAGGCGCTTTCCCAGCCGCCATGCGGCGATTGCAGCCTTGCGCGACGGCAAAATCGATTTGCTGGGCAGCTCCAACAGTTTCGAAGCGGCCGATGCCCAGCTGAACCTGAGCCAGCCCTACGCAGACGATTTGCCAGTCATCGTCACCCGCGAAGGGCGCACCCTGAAAAACAACACAGACCTCACAGACGTGCGCCTGGGCATGGTCGATCACTACCTGCCGAGCGAAACGGTCCGCTCGCTCTACCCCAAAGCACAGTTGAGCCTTCATCGCTCAACGCTGGCAGGGCTGGCAGCGGTGGAAATGGGAGAGGTGGACGCCTATCTGGGCGACGCTATCAGCACCGATTTTCTTATTGGCAAAAGTTACCAAGGTACGGTGAAGATCGACCATTTCTGCCGTGGGCCAGCGGGCACCTTTTCCTTCGCCCTGGCCAATGACAACCCGCGCCTGCGCCGCCTGATCGACATGGCCTTGGCAAGGATCACAGAAAGCGAGCGTTTGAACATCCTGCGCCGTTGGACAAGTGGCAACACCAGCCTGTTGCTCGAACGCCATCTGTCAGCACTTACCGCAGAAGAACAGACGTGGATAGACCAGAATCCTACTGTCAGTGTACTGATCGACGCCGCACTTGCGCCGCTGACCTTCAACGATGCCCAGCAGCAGCCCAGCGGGATTACCATCGACCTGCTCAAGCAGATAACCCTGCGCACCGGGCTGACATTCAAGCTCATCGAGCGTAACGCCGTGCAGACCATGATCGAACAAGTGGCACGCGGCGAGGCGCAGATGATCGGGGCCCTGGGTTATGGTGCGAAGCGCCAGACGCAACTGCGCTACACCCGCCCCTACCTCGTCAGCCCGAGGGTTCTGGTCACACGCAGCCAGACGCCCTGGCCGCCACAGTCCAGGGGGCTGGAGGGCAAACGTATCGCCCTGCTGCGGGGCTCACCCCTGCGAGCAGAAGTGCAACGCCAGCACCCCAAGGCGGTAGTGGTAGAAGTGAACAATCCGCTAGGCTTGATGGAAGCAGTCGCCAACGGCAATGCTGACGTCGCCTACAGCAGTCATATCAACGCGAAGTACTACATTACTCATGTTTTCAAGGACCAGCTACGCATAGCCGCAGTGCTCGGTGATGACCCGGCGACCGCGGCATTCGCCGTCGCCCCTGACCAGCCGCAGTTGCAGGCCATTCTCGACAAAGCCCTGTTGAGCATTCCTCCTGAAGAACTCGACCAACTGATCAATCGCTGGCGTATCAGCACCGTGGTCAGCGACAGCCCATGGCGCAACTACCGCACACTGGCATTGCAAGTGCTGGTGCTTTCTGCGCTGTTGCTGGCCGGCGTGGTGTTCTGGAACAGCTACCTGCGCAAACTGATAAACCAGCGTACCGAGGCGCAGCGCGCCTTGCAGGAACAATTGTCGCTGAGCCGCGGCCTGCTCGAACAGCTGCGCCAGGCCAAGGACGATGCTGAACGGGCCAGCCATACCAAAAGCACCTTTTTGGCGACCATGAGCCACGAGATCCGCACGCCCATGAATGCGGTGATCGGCCTGCTCGAACTGGCGCTGGAAGATAGCCGTAAGGGCCGTTGCGATACTCAGGTCCTGCAGACCGCGCATGATTCGGCCATTGGCCTGTTGGGGCTGATTGGCGACATCCTCGATATTTCCCGCATCGAATCCGGCCACATGAGCCTGCAGCCAGAAGCCACCGACCTGGTCGAACTGGTCCGCACCACCCTGCGGGTCTTCGACGGCAATGCACGAGTCAAGGGCCTGCGCCTGCACTGCGAACTACCAGAAGGGCCCGTCTGGGTGTTGGCAGACGCCCTGAGGATCAAGCAAATCCTCTCCAACCTGCTGAGCAATGCAATCAAGTTCACCGATCGGGGCGAGGTTCACGCAACCTTGGCACTTGAGCTGACAACCGCCGGCAACAGCGTGCAAGTGCAGCTGAGCGTGCGCGACACCGGTATTGGCATTGGTTTGACAGACCAGGCTCGTCTCTTCAGCGCTTTTGCCCAGGCTGATGGCCCGCGGGCGCGACAGGGCGCAGGGCTGGGTCTGGTGATAAGCCGCACCCTTGCCAAACTGATGGGCGGCACTCTTAACCTGCAGAGCGTCGAAGGTGTAGGCACCAAGGTATCGGTCGAGCTGCAGCTGCCGACCTGCGAAGCCCCGCTGCCTGCCGAGCATGCTGTACCCAGCCAAGGTAGTGAAAGCGGGCCCCTGAACATCCTGGTGGTGGATGATTACCCGGCCAACCTGCTGTTGCTGGAGAAACAGCTCAATACTTTGGGCCATCGAGTGACGTTGGCCGAAAATGGCCAAACGGCGCTGGCCCTCTGGCAGGCTGAAGAGTTTGACCTGGTCATCACCGACTGCAGCATGCCAGTGATGGACGGCCACCAACTGGCCCGCAGCATTCGTCTGCAGGAGCATGAATTGGCCAGGTCAGCCTGTACGATCATCGGGATCACCGCCAACGCCCAGGCCCAAGAACATGAGCGTTGCCTGGCCAGTGGCATGGACGACTGCCTGTTCAAACCTGTCGGCCTCAGCGCCCTCAAAGCCCATTTGCCGCAGAGCCAAGCCACTCCTATTGCGCCGCAGCCAAAGGCCAGCGGCTTCAACCTCGACGAGTTGCGCCACCTGACCCAGGACGATGAACAGCT
Organism: Pseudomonas sp. SG-MS2; assembly: GCF_009933855.1. NCBI lineage: Bacteria > Pseudomonadati > Pseudomonadota > Gammaproteobacteria > Pseudomonadales > Pseudomonadaceae > Pseudomonas > Pseudomonas sp. SG-MS2. The sequence continues at coordinate 7,015 of NZ_MOMO01000237.1, forward strand.
TGTCCGCCGCCTGCTTGAACAGCTTTCGCAAAGCGCCAGCGAAGACCTTGCGGCGCTACGCGGCCTGGGCAGTACACCGGACGGCGATGCGGTGCGCGCCGTCGCCCACCGTATAAAGGGCGGCGCCAAGATGCTCAAGGTGCGCGGCGTGGTCACGGATTGCGAAGCCATCGAACAGGCCCAGGCGCGGGGCGTGCCCACCGACGCCCTGCGCCTGCAACTGGAAACCAGCCTGCAGACCCTGCAGCGCGAACTCTCCGACGCCCTCAGTGCAATTGCAACGTAGAATTGATCTGGCTGATCGCGTCAACCACGTGGCGTGACCCCTGCTGGATCTCCATGATCACAGTCCCTGCCTCGTTAGCCAGGGCAACACCTCGCCCCGTGCGTGTCAGGCTCGATTGCATGCTGGCCACTGCCGTGAGCGAAAGATCATGGTTCTGCCGTACCACATCGACGATCTCCAGGGTCGCCTTGCTGGTGCGTGCGGCCAGGCTGCGCACCTCGTCGGCGACCACAGCGAAACCGCGCCCATGTTCACCAGCACGTGCCGCTTCGATCGCGGCATTCAAGGCCAGCAAGTTGGTCTGATCGGCGATGCCGCGAATGGTCAGGACAATCTGCCCGATCACGTCCGATTGTTTGCTGACGGCATCGATGCTGCGCGCCGCGTCATTGAGCTCTTGGGAAATCTGCTCGATGACTTGCACGGTTTGCTGTACCACTTCGGTGCCCTTCCGTGCGCATGCATCAGTCTGTACCGAACTGGCATGGGCCGCTTCAGCGGCGCTCTGCTGCGTACTGACCTGCGCGGTGATGTCGCTGGCGAACTTGACCACCTTGTATAGCCGGCCCTTGCTGTCGAAGATCGGATTGTATGAGGCCTCGAGGTATACCGTCTGGCCTTGCTTGTTGACCCGTTCGAAACGATGGGAGTGATACTCGCCACGGTTCAGCGAAGCCCAGAAATCGCGGTATGCAGACGACTCCCGCTCATGGGCCAGACAAAACAAGCCGTGGTGGCGGCCCACTACCTCTTCCAGGCGATAGCCCATGGTAGTCAGGAAATTCTCGTTAGCCTTTATCACACGCCCCTGCGGCGTGAACTCGACCACCGCCATGGAACGACCGATGGCCTTGAGCAGGCTTTCGCTCTCGTGTTCATCCTTGATCCGCTGACTGATATCGGAAGCCACCTTGATCACACTGATGACCTGCTGACGCTCATCGAGCACCGGCATGTAGCTGGCCTCCAGCCAGACTTCACGGCCGGCCTTGTCGATACGCTCGAACGTGCCGCTGATTGGCTTGCCCTCGCCCAACTCGCGCCACAACTGCTGATATTCGGCACTTTTGCTGTAGTCAGGGTCGCAGAACAATCGGTGGTGTTTGCCCCGCAGCTCATCGACGCTGTAGCCCATTGCCAGGCAGAACTGCGCATTGGCATCGAGAATGGTGCCGTCAGGGCCAAACTCGATCATCGCCATTGAGCGGCTGATCGCCGCGAGTTTTGCCTGGGTTTCTGCCAGAGCCTGGCGAGCGCGCTGAATCTCGAGCAAATCTGACTTGCGATGGAAATCGAACATGGCGCCGGGGTCCTTTATGCGCAGGGTTTTCTGAGCATAGATCGGCGCCGACAGCGTGCAAGCAAACTGCTATCACTTAGTGATTAGTGTATTCGTGCGGCCCATTCCCGCCCCATGCGTGCGGGCTCAGGAACTTTCTCGCACCATCAGCTCAAACCCCAGATCCTGCTGCTCGGTAGCCACTCGCTTGCCATCGAGCAACGCCAGCAGCGCCTGTGCCGCGCCCCGACCAACGGCGGCACGCGGTGTGCGAATGGAGGTCAGACGGGGGACCATATGCGCCGAAGCCGGCAGGTCATTGAACCCGACCATGGCTACTCTCCCTGGAACTTCGATACCTTGGCGCAAGGCCTGCAGCACAGCACCTTGGGCAAGGTCGTCGTTGCAGAAAAAAATGCCATCCACATCCGGTGCCTGCGCCAACAGTTGGCTGAACAGTTCACTGCCCAGTGCAATGGACGAGGGTTGCGGCGACAGGACCTCCAGTTCGGTAGCGTGCATGCCGGCTTCAGCCAGCGCCTGGCGGAACCCTTCGGCACGCTGCATCACCCGTGGGTCAAGTTGCGCGGCGATGAACGCCAGGCGCCGCCGGCCTCGCTCGAGCAGGTGCCTGGCAGCAGCCCGACCAGCCTGCTGCTGGGAAAACCCTACCGACAACATGCCAGGCGTGCCACCCAGCTCCATCATGTGGACGCAGGGCACGCCGCTGGCCACCAGCATCTGCCGAGAAGCCTCACTACGCTCGAAACCGGTGAGCAATATGCCGCACGGTTGGTACGCCAGGTAATTGCGGATCAGATTCTCTTCTTCGTCGATATCGTAGTGATAGTTACCGATCAGCACCTCGAGCCCGCGGGGGCGCATCACTTCGTGGATGGCCTCCAGAGTGTCGATGAACAGCTGGTTGGACAACGACGGAATCAGCACAACCACCGACTGGCTGCGTGCAGAAGCCAGCGCCCGGGCAGCGGGGTTGGCGATATAGCCAAGGCTCGCTGCCGCGGCCACCACCTTTTCCACCAGTGCCGGAGCCACGGTGCTGACACCGCGCAAGGCGCGGGAAGCGGTAATCGGGGAAACCCCGGAGAGCCTGGCCACTTCTGCCAGGGTGGGTCGACCGGTAGTGCGGGAGCCTGAGCGGGACATGAGTGTTGTAATTTTACTACTTGCCAAGGGAGGGGAACGGCCACTAAGGTAGCGCTGTCTCAGGACGCAAGCAATGTAATCTTTGGTGGTGGCCACTACGCGCCTTCTACCGAGCGTCCATACTGCGTAACGACAAGATCAACAACACCGGGGAGTTCGCGTTTCGTCAGCGACGAGACAGCGCTATCTCACCCCGCAGGAGGTACTGATGAATTCTCCCCTGTCCGCCATCGTGGTGATGGGCGTGGCCGGTTGCGGCAAAAGCTGCATCGGCGCTGCCATAGCCGCCAGAAGCGGCGGCCGCCTGATCGAAGGCGACGCGTTTCACCCTGCCGAAAATATCCGCAAGATGAGCGCGGGCACGCCGTTGAACGACGACGACCGAGCCGGTTGGCTGGTGCGCCTGGGCCAAGAGTTGCAAGCCACGGTGCAGGCGGGCGAACGCCCGATCCTCACCTGCTCCGCACTCAAGCGCCGTTACCGCGATACCTTGCGCCAGGCCATGCCGGAGCTGGCATTCGTGTTTCTCGAACTCACCCCTGCCGAAGCCGAGAAGCGCGTCCTCGCCCGCCCTGGGCATTTCATGCCGGCGAGCCTGATCGACAGTCAGTTCGCCGCCCTCGAGCCCCCGCATGGCGAGCCTCTGACCCTGCCCCTTGATGCCACGCAGCCGATAGACACGCTGGCCGAGACGGTAGACGCCTGGCTAAAGCCCTGCGGTGAGCGGAACCTGGCGCGGACCGCATGAACCTGGCGGTTTTTCCGGCTCACCAAAGACAGCGCTGTCCCGACGCCTGAAAGCGCCGATAGTTCAATTTCAAGCAACGCCAAAAAACAACGATAAGACCGAGGCCTTAAAACCATGTTCGGACTGGCTACAGATACCTTCCTGCTGCTCGACGCCCTGGTGACCATCATCGGGCTGATCCTGCTGATCACCCATTTCAAAGTCCACCCCTTCGTCGCCCTGACCATCGCCGCCGGTTTCCTCGGCCTGACTTCCGGTATGCCGGTGGCCAAGGTCATGAAGTCATTCCAGGATGGTTTCGGTGGGGTACTGGGCTTTGTCGGGATCGTCCTCGCCCTAGGGACCATGCTCGGCAAGCTGATGGCCGACTCCGGTGGCGCCGACCAGATCGCGCAAACCCTCATTCGCGCCTTCGGCAAGAAGAACGTGCATTGGGCCATGATGTTTGCCGCGTTCCTGGTCGGCATCCCGCTGTTCTTCGAAATCGGCTTCGTACTGCTGATTCCGCTGGTGTTCATCGTCGCCAGGCGCTCGGGTGTATCGCTGATCAAGATCGGTATCCCCCTGCTGGCGGGCCTTTCGGTGGTGCACGGCCTGGTGCCTCCGCATCCGGGCCCACTGCTGGCGATCGGCATTTTCAACGCCGACATCGGCAAGACCATCTTCTATGGCCTGCTGGTGGCACTGCCCACTGCAATAATCGCCGGCCCGCTGTACGGTAACTTCATTTCCCGCTATATCCCGGGTAATCCGTCACAGGAACTGATGGACCAGATCGCCAAGGAGTCCGATCAGGGTAACCTGCCGAGTTTTACCGTCACCCTGGTCACCGTGCTGCTGCCGGTTGTGCTGATGTTGCTCAAGACGTTCGCTGACGTCGTGCTACCGGCCGAGCACATCGTGCGCCAGTGGATGGACCTGATCGGCCACCCGATTACCGCCCTGCTCGCTGCCCTGCTGCTGGCCTTCTACACCTTCGGCTCGGCGCGCGGCTTCAACCGCCAGCAGATCATGAAGATGCTCGACCAGAGCCTGGCGCCGACGGCTGCCATCGTGCTGATCGTCGGTGCAGGCGGCGGTTTCAAGCAGATGCTGGTCGATACCGGGGTCGGCAATGTGATCGGCCAGATGGCGGTACAGGCAGAAATTTCACCGATCATGCTGGCCTGGCTTGTAGCTGCGGTCATCCGCATCGCCACGGGGTCGGCGACGGTCGCCACCATTACCGGCGCAGGCATCGTTGCCCCGGTGATCGACCTGGTGCCCGGCGTCAACCGTGAGCTGCTGGTGCTGGCCACCGGCGCCGGCTCGCTCATTCTGTCCCATGTCAACGACGCCGGCTTCTGGCTGGTCAAACAGTACTTCAACATGACCGTGGCCGAGACCTTCAAGACCTGGAGCATGATGGAGACCATCCTGTCGGTGGTCGGCATCATCTTCATCATGATGCTGTCAACGGTGGTGTGACCGCTTATCGGGGTAATGGCACCTTGGCGTTTTGAGTAGGGCCCAACGCAAGTACGTGCCCTACCTTCGCAAAGGAGCCTGCCCATGATACGCACAAGCCTGTTACTCGCTGCCCTGTTCGCCTCCCCCCTGGCCCTGGCGGTCGGCACCGGGCCGACCCATCCGGATGATCCGCACAACCCGGCGCCCCAGCCTGGCGCGGACAGCACCCTCAACCCGATCGAGGAGCCCATGCCACGGGATACCGACCCGCGAATACAGGGCAGCGACCCAGAAAGCCCGCCCGCCAGGCAGAATGACAATCGCGATTTGCCTGGGATGGAAGGCAGCGGGTCGGAGGGCACGGGTGGCCAAGGTGGTAACGGATCGGACGGCGGTCAGCGCTGAGCGGTACCGCCCTCTTCCCGGGCTTGCCCCGTGAAGAGGGCGCAATTGGCAACGCAGGAACGCCGCTTCGAACCCCTCACCACTGGCGCTTTTCAGGCCGTGTCAGCCCCAGCTTTTCTATCTTGTAACGTAGCATATCGCGCGATAGCCCCAGCATCCGCGCCGACTTGGTCACGTTCCAATCAGTACGGTCCAGCGTCCTGCACACCAAATCCCGTTCCATGTCCGGCAAACTGGTCCCAGGCTCAGGCTCATGCCGCGGCATTTCGTACACCGTGGCCATCGGCTGCGTGAGGGGTTCATCGACCAGGGTCAGGCACAGATTCAACTGGTGCGCCTGCACCACTTCATTAGGTGCCAGCAACACCGTCTGTTCCAGCATGTTGCGCAACTCGCGCACGTTGCCAGGCCAGCTGTAATTGAGCATCAAGTTCTGTGCCTCGGTACTGAAGCGCAGGTTCGGTTTACCGTACCGACGCCCGTGATGGGCCAGGAAGTGCCGCGCCAACAGCAGGATGTCCTGGCCGCGGGCGTGCAAGCGCGGTACCTTCAGCGCGATGATGCGCAGCCGGAAGAACAGGTCCCGGCGAAACTTGCCCTGCTGCACCATCTGTTCGAGATTGCAGTTGGTGGCGCTGATCACCCGCAGGTCAACCTTGCGCTCCTTGACCGCACCTATGCGGCGGATACTGCGATCCTCCAGCAGTTTCAGCAGCTTGGCCTGTAGCACCAGGTCCATTTCGCCGATCTCATCGAGGAACAGTGTGCCGCCGTCCGCGGCCTCCACCAGCCCCACGCGACGTTCCTTGGCGTCGGTGAATGCCCCCTTCTCATGGCCAAACAACTCAGCCTCCAGCAGGTTGGCCGGGATCGAGGCGCAGTTGAACTCGATGAACGGGCCTTTGCTGCGCGAACCATCGAAATGGAGGGCACGCGCAACCAGTTCCTTGCCGGTACCCGTCTCGCCTTCGACCAGCACCGGCGGCAGGTCGTCATTGGCCATGCGGCGTTCAGCATCGAGCACCTGGCGCAGCGTGTGCTTGAGGGTGAGCATCACCGGCGAGTCGCCAATCAGCGCCTGCAGCCCGGACTTCTGCGCCTCGCGCTCCTGGTAGAACGACAGCGTGCGCTCCATCCGCTCGGTGGCCAAAGCCTTTTCCAGTGTCAGTTTGAGCTCGGCCAGCACCACGGGCTTGGTCAGGTAATGGAAAGCCCCCTCTTTCATCGCTTGTACGGCATCCTCTACGTTACCGTAGCCGGTCATCATGATTACCTTGAGCTCCGGCATCTGCGCCACCAGCGTGCGCAGCAGGTCATGCCCATTCATGCCGGGCAGCGAGTTGTCGGTGAGTACCGCGTCGGGCTGGAACCGCTTGATCTGCTCAAGGGCAAGCTCCGCACTGTTACACACCGTCACCTCAAAGCCCTTCAGGTTCAAATAGGTGCGAATGTTGTTGGCAAGGATTTCATCATCCTCGACTACCAGGATGCTGTGCTCCATGTTCCCCTCCCGCTGCGATATTGAAAGTGAGGCTGACGCGGGTTCCTTCCTCTTCACGGCTGCTCAGGCTGACCGAGCCGCCAAAACGTTCCATGATGCGCTGAACCAGCGCCAGGCCTACACCGAGGCCGCCCTGCTTGGTGGTGAAAAACGGTTTGAAGACCATGCGTTGCTGCTGCCTGGTCATGCCCTTGCCTGTGTCACTTAGCAGCAATGCAGCGCGCTGACCTTCCTGTATGCAGACCATGGCACGCAACTCGCCACCCATTGGCATGGCTTCGATGGCATTGGAAAACAGGCTGTTGAGGATCTGCGTCAACTGCAGAGGCTGGCTGGCTACCCACTGCGTCTGGGGCCCGTCGAAGGAAAAGCGGATGCCGTTACGCTCGATCTGCTGGGCAAACGCCAGGCGGGTATCCTTGATGGCGGCTACCAGGTCCACAGCCTCGGGCATATCGCTGGTCGGGCGCAGTGACACCAGCAGTTCGCGCACCCAGCGTGACATGCGGTCCACCTGGCTGATGATGTCGACAATGTTCTGCTGGGCCTGCGGGTTGGCGATTTCCTGTGCCAGCTCTGCGCTGGAGCGGATATTGGCCAATGGGTTGCGCAGGCTGTGGGCCACCGCCGAGGACATCTCGCCAAGGGCAACATAGGTTTCACTCGCCACCAGCCGATCCTGTTGCTGATGCAGCATCGACGCTGCGCGACGCACGATCCAGAACAGGCCGAAGTAGATCAGCGCCCCGCCCACCAGGGTCGAGGCCCAGATCAGCACATAACCGCGCTGAATGCGTCGAATGAGGTCCTGTGGCTCTTTGTAAATCTCGACCATAGACAGCACCTGCTCACCTTGGCTGTCGAACAGGGGAATGTAGTTTTCGATGAACAGGTAATTGGGCTCACGCTCGAACTTCTGTTCCTCGCGGTGCTCTTCGACCTTGTGGTAGCTGGCGGACACCGCCTTGCGCGAGCGGAAGGCGTGATCCAGGTCGCCGTCGGCCTCGATGCGCTTGCCAACCAGATCGGGGTTGGTGGACCAGACGATGGTGCGGTCACGGGCATAGACATTGGCCAGCAGCGTGTCCGGAAGATGCTCGACATGATCGAGGAACTCGACCCGGGTCGCCATGGCCAGCTGCGGGCTCACCTGCAGATGCTGCTGGTCCAGGCGCGGATCGAGCAGCTCACCCATGGTGGTGCCAGGTGGCAATTGCGAATGGCGCACTTCGGCCTGGGCCATGGCCTGGATGAATTGGGCGGTGAGCATGGCGTCTCGCTCCACGCTGTCGCGGACCACGAAGCGGGTCGATACATAGCCCAGACCACCTGCCACCGACGTGATGATCAGCAAGCTGATCACGGAAAACCAGCGCAGCAAATTGAATTCGCGAAGGGGCGTAGCCAGACCACTGCCGGGCTGGGCGAGGAGCTTGTCGGGAACATCGGTTTCCAGCGTCTGCATCGCGAGGTTCCCGCGCAAGGATTCCGTTCAGAAGGCTGTCACGCATTGCCGTGCGTAGCTAACTGATAGCACTTAGCCACGCCGGCCGCAGCCGCCACTTATCGCCTATGTCTTCCTGCAAAAAGTCAGCCATGGATTTATTTCGAAACTAATTTTAAGTTAATCAATCGGTTAGAAACAGAATCTAATCCTTAATCTAGAATAGATCCCCCAGTTTTGGGGAATTTGTACCCAATAATAAAATGTTCTTTTAGAACAATATCTTAGCGTCTACTTCTAGATTTCTACGAAGGTCGCGCAAGCCGAAAGTTGAGCGAAACCTGAGTGCCAAGGCCTTCGCGGCTACTCAACCGAACCGACCCACCGAAACGCTCCATGATCCGTCTGACCAATACCAACCCCACCCCCAGCCCACCTTGTTTGGTTGTGAAGAAGGGCTTGAACGCCATGCGCTGCTGCTGTTCATTCATGCCTTTTCCGGTGTCGGTCAGGCGCAGGGTGACGCTGCGCCTGTCCTGCTTCACCACCTCGACACGCAGCCGCCCACCCTGCTCCATCGACTCCAGAGCGTTGGCGATCAGGCTGTTGAAAATCTGCCCGAGCAATTCCGGCTGTCCCATCACCTGCAGTGCCGGAAGCGGCTTCAGGTCCAGGGTCACGCCACTGCGTGCCAGCGCTATGGCAAAGGTCTGCAAGCTGTCCTGCAGGACTTGGGGAAGGTCGACCGGTATCGTCTTGTCATCCAGTGGCCGCAGCGACTGCAGCAACTGGCGGATCCACTGCGACATGCGGTCGACCTGGCTGATGATCTCGTTGATATTGCGCTGCGCCGGCCCTTCGTCGTACACCTGAGCCAGTTCGGCGCTGGAGCGGATACTGGCCAACGGATTGCGCAAGCTGTGCGCCACGGCCGAGGACACCTCGCCAAGGGCCACGTAGGTTTCATTACTGATCAGCCGCTTCTGTTGCACCGCCATCACCCGGGCGGCGCGGCGCATGATGCCGTACAGGCCGATGTAGACCACCCCGGCACCCACCGTGGTGGCCAGCCAGATGAGGACCAGGCCATGTTCGATGCGCACGATCAGGTCATGGGGTTCCTTGTATATCTCCACCATCGCTACGACGTGTTCGCCATCTGCGTCGAACAGCGGAATGTAGTTCTCGATGAACAACTGCTCAGGTGGCGTCACGAACTTCTGCTCGGAGCGGGCCTCTTCGAAGCCGTGGTAACTGGCCGAGACCCGCATTTTGTGCTCGAACGCCCGATCCAGGTCGTCATCGCCCTGAATCAGCTTGCCCGTCAGCGCCGGATTGCTCGACCAGATCACTGTGCGGTCCGGGGCATAGATGTTGGCCAGCAGCATGTCTGGCAAGTGCGCGATGTGGTCAAGGAATTCGCCGCGGGCCTTGCGCCGCGCCACAGGGTCAACGCCTGGCAAAGGATCAAGGTCCGTACGCGGGTCCAGCAGTTCGCCCATGGTGCGCACATTGGGGATCGCCACATGTCGTACTTCAGCGTCGGCGATCGAGGTGATGAACTGCGCGGTAAGCAGCGCGTCACGCTCGACGCTTTCGTCGATGATGAAACGGCTGGATATCAACCCCAGGCCGGCGGCCACCGACAGGATGATGGCCAGGCTGACCCAGGCGTACCAACGCAGGAGGTTGAACGGCTTGCGCGACGTGCCAGCGTCAGGGCTGGCGGGTGACTCGAGTGGGTCGGAACGGGAGGTGATGTCCATGGCGGCTACCACTGCTGAGCACCTTTGAAAGGTTATAGCCCAGAGTTGGGGAACCCATGGCATTGATTTTCGCAAGGCCGATGCAAGGCTGCCTGCCATCAGGTGCCCATCACAACGGCGAGTCCGCTGCCAGCCCCTGTAACTTGCGGTATTCGCGCAGCACATTGGGCACATACCGTCGGGTTTCGGCGAAGGGCGGCACCGCGCCACGTCGGCGCACAGCATCCGGGCCGGCATTGTAGGCGGCCACGGCCAGGGTGATGTCGTTGTCGAACAGGTTCAGCATGCGTTTGAGGTAGCGAGCCCCGCCCTGCACGTTGTCCTCCGGATCAAGCACATCCTCAACACCCATCTCCTTCGCCGTACCCGGCATCAGTTGCATCAGCCCAAGCGCCCCGGCGGCCGAGCGGGCCTTTGGGTTGTACCCCGATTCTGCCTTGATCAGCGCATGCAGCAATGCCTGCGGCACGTTGTGCATGCGCGCCGCTGCTGCCACCAGGTCGGCGTAGGGCCGCCCGGTGATCAATTGCGCATTGGCCGGGCCAGCCTGCGCAACCGGTTCGCGAATGACCCGTTCATAGTTGCGCCCGGGCCGGTGGACGTTGGTCAGCACGTAACCGCCCTTGTCATCGATGGCAATGTACACATCAGCCTGGGCGGTAGCCCCAGCCAGCCAGATCAGTCCCAGGATAATTCCACGCATGTCGGTCGCCTCCCCGCCGTGCCCCCCGATATGGGGGAAATACCCCGGAAAACCCGGGCTTTTCTGCTACGACGCAAGCACTGTGCCGCTTGCCATGGCGCATGGCGCAAGGCCCCGAGGCAGACGTGCACGGCTGTTGCATGGCAGATGAAAACCTGAAAGGCATGTCCCCATGCAGGAGGGCTTCACCATGCAGCGCAAACCCAATCGCCAATGTGGCTTCACCCTGCTCGAACTTCTGGTGGTCCTGGTGGTGCTCGGCTTGTTGGCCGGTATCGTCGCCCCCAAGTACTTCAGCCAGCTGGGCCGTTCCGAGGCCAAGGTGGCACGGGCGCAGATCGAAGGGCTGGGCAAGGCCTTGGACCTTTATCGCCTGGAAGTCGGCCACTACCCCAACAGTGAGCAGGGCTTGCAGGCACTGGTAGCCGCCCCCAGTGGCGAAGCCCGCTGGTCAGGCCCTTACCTGCAGAAAGCAATTCCACAAGACCCGTGGGGCCGTGCCTACATCTACCGCCAGCCAGGTGAAAACGGCGGCGAGTACGACTTGCTGTCCATGGGCAAGGACGGCCAGCCCGGTGGCGATGGTGAAAACGCCGAAATTACCAGTTGGCAATGAGGAGCAAGGCCATGCGCTACAGCCTCAAGGCCCTGGGTAGAGAGGGCGTGGTTCAATTGCACATCGATGCCGAGGATGCCGAACAGGCTCGGCGCAAAGTGGAAGACCAGGGCCTGCGTGTCGTCAGCGTACGCAGCCAAGGCGGCACTCTGGTCGGTGTGCCCTGGCGACGCCAGGTTGCCTTTGACCTGTTGCTCTTCAGTCAGGAACTGACCACGCTGCTGCATGCCGGCCTACCCTTGATCGATGCCCTGGAAAGCCTTGCGGAAAAAGCCCCGACCGCGGCAACCCGTAAAGTGCTGGCGGCGCTGGTTGGCCAGTTGTACGAAGGCCGCTCGCTGTCCCAGGCCCTGGCCCAGCAGCCGCGGATATTCCCGCCGCTATACGTGGCCCTGGTGCAGTCCAGCGAGCGTACCGGGGCGCTTGGCGACGCCCTGCACCGCTATATCGGATACCGGCAGCGCTTGGATCTGGTCCGGCAAAAACTGGTGGGGGCTTCGGTCTACCCGCTGCTACTGCTACTGGTGGGCGGTGGCGTCGTGCTGTTCCTGCTCGGCTACGTAGTGCCACGCTTCAGCCTGGTGTTCGAGGGCATGGGCAGCGAACTGCCCTGGCTTTCGCGCATGCTGATGCAGATCGGCCTGTTCCTGCATGCTCAGCAGTTGCCCCTGGCCCTGGCAACGGCAGGCGGCATCGGCGCCTTGGTGCTGCTGCGGCGCAACCCCGTTCTGCGGCGTTGGGTGTCGCGCCAGATACGGCGAATGCCAGCCTTGCATCAGCGCCTGATGATGTATGAGCTGGCGCGTTTCTATCGCTCGCTGGGCATTCTGCTGCAAGGCGGCATACCCATCCTGACGGCCATGGGCATGGCCCGCGGGCTGCTGGGAAGCGCTGCGGCACAAGGCCTGGAGCAGGCCAGTCGCGGGGTGGGTGAAGGCCTGCCGTTGTCGCAAGCGCTGGAAGCCGGGCAGTTGGTCACGCCAGTGTCGCTACGCCTGCTGCGAGCGGGTGAGCAATCGGGGAACCTGGGCGAGATGCTTGAACGCTGCGCAGACTTTCATGACCAGGAAATAGGGCGCTGGGTAGAGTGGTTCGTGAAGCTGTTTGAACCGCTGCTGATGACCTTCATCGGGTTGCTGATCGGGGTGATCGTCATTCTGATGTACATGCCGATCTTCGAGCTGGCGTCGAGTATCCACTAGCCGTCACCGACCGCGTTGACGGCCGGCTTGCCGACGATCAACGGCGCGGCTGGTGCCGTCTGACACGGTGCTGGCCTGATGGGTGAACCCGCTCGCTCAATAGTCGAACCGGTCCACCGCCCGCCGCCGCTCATTGTCATCGCGCCGGTCGTAGCTGGCAGTGGTCTGGATGTTGGCGTGATGCGCCAGCTTCTGCGCGATCGACAGGTCGTGCTCTTCGATCACCCGGGTGATGAACGCCCGGCGAAAATCATGCGGCATGATCTTCACCCCCACCTGCGCCCCGCGCTGACGGGCGATGTAGTAGATCGCATGCTTGGTGATGCGCGCACGGGTAATGTGGTTGCCACGGCGGATGCGGTTGAACAGGAAGGGGTCGTCCGAGGCGCCCTCTGGCAGTGATTGTCGACGCAGATCAAGCCAGGCCTGCAGTTTTTCGAAGGCCCAGGGCGGGGCATACTTGATCAGTTGCCGGTTGCCTTTGCCCAGCACCTGCAGGCTGCGCGCCTGGAAGTCGACTTGCTCCAGGTCGATGTCCACCGACTCCGATTTGCGCATGCCGGTGCCATACAGCAGCGCGATGATCGCCGCATCACGAACACCCTGCGGGCGCGGGTCGGCGGTGCAGACATCCATCAATTCGCGAATCAGGCTACGGCGCAGGTTGCGCCCAGGCGGCAGGCGGCTGCCGGTTGCCGGCTTGACCTCACGAATACGCAGCAACTGCTCATGATCGATCAGGCCCTGGCGCCAGGCTTCATTCATCACGCCGCGTATTGCGTTGACATAAAGCGACGAACTGTTGGGCGCATAGCCATCGGTGCGCAGTGCTGCAACCAGGCCGATCACATGTCCCGGCTCAAGCTTGTGCCATGGCACATCGGCGAGGTTGCAATCAATGAAACCCAGCCGGTCGGCAGCGTCCTGCAAGATGTAGCGCATGGTTTGCTGGCTGGAAGGCGCCAGCCTGGCGAGGTACTGCAGCAGCGGATTTTGCGAAAGGTCGGACAAAACGTGAATCCTGTAGCGAAGCCCGGAGCGCCATTGGGCCTTCCAGGCGTAAAGCGGCGTGCGTCATTTCCTTGAAGTTCAGGGACTTGGACACTGGCATGAGCTGAAATGGTATCCCATAGGCTATCGTGGTAGCCATGACTCCCTGTCGATGAGGCACCATGGCACTGCACCGCCTGACCCGCACCCACCCCCGCCTGAGCTTCGCCGCGCTGGTAGGTATCCTTGGTGCATGGCTGATTCCTGCCAGCGACATCGTGCAACGCATCCTCGCTGGCTGGAACCTGGGCGTCTGGCTTTACTTGCTGCTGGTGCTTTGGCTGACCTGGCGAGCAACGCCCGAGAAGGTCCGCGAGGTCGCTCAGGTCGAGGACGAAAACGCCGGTCTGGTGCTCTTCACCGTGTGCATTGCCGCTATTGCCAGCCTTGCGGCTGTCACCCTGCAACTGGTTTCAAGCCGCGGTCTGCAGGGCAGTGACCAGGCCCTGCACTACCTGTACACCGGCTTGACGGTGGCGGGCTCCTGGCTGCTGATCGGGTGCATCTTCACGCTGCATTATGCCCGGCTATTCTACAACAGCCCCCCTGAAGCACCCGCGTTGCGCTTTGCCGACGGTGAACGTAACCCGGACTACTGGGACTTCCACTACTTCTCGTTCACCATCAGCGTCGCGGTGCAAACATCCGACATCGGCGTAGGCAGCCGGGGTATGCGCAGGGTGGTACTGGCACATTCACTGGTAGGCTTCGTGTTCAACACGGCAATTCTCGGTTTCACCATCAATATTGCTGCCGGCCTGCTCGGCTAGTACCCGCCGGGCGCAGGCACCAATCCGGCAACATACCTTTTCCAACTGCTCGGCCGCCAGCACCAGCCCCATGCGCACATGCCCCGCCGCGCTGGGCCCGAAGGCATCACCCGGCAGCAGTGAAACGCCCTCCTCTGTCAACAGCCTCTGGGCGAAGGCCTGGGCGCTCAGCCCGGTTTCGCGGATATCAAGCATCACGAACATGCCGCCCGCCGGCCGATGGGCGCGCACCCCCGGACAATTGTCCAAGGCCCTGCACACCAGGTCGCGCCGCTCCCGGTAGGCCTCGCGCATCTGTTGTACCGCAGGCAAATCATGCTCCAGCGCCACACAAGCCCCCTGCATGACAAACTCTGGCAAGCCAAACAACATGGTCATGGCCAGGTTGGCCAAGTGCGCGATCAGCGCCGGGGGGCCGACCACCCACCCCACGCGCCAGCCGCTCATCGCATGCGACTTGGACACACTGTCGATGATCACGCAACGCTCGCGCATGCCGGGCAGTTGCGCCGGGGCAACCGCTTGGCCGTCGTACAGCAGGCCACTGTAGACCTGGTCGCACACCAGCCAAAGATCATGGTCGCGACAAAGCTGCGCGAGTTGCACCATGTCCTCAGGGGAGATGGCGCTGCCGGTCGGATTGTGCGGTGTGTTCAGCAGCAGCCCTCGGGTACGCGGGGTTATTGCTTGCGCCACGGCTTGCGGGTCGAGCCGAAAGCCCTGGTCCGGGCTTACCGCCACCTGTACCGGTTGCGCCCCGCAAGCGCCGAATACAGCGTGGTAAGTGACATACATGGGCTCGGCGACGATCACTTCGTCCCCCGCTCCAAACAGGCATTGGCAGACGGCATACAACGCACACTGTGCACCAGCGAGCACCATCACCTGATCGACACTTACCCCAGGGCCACTACGGCGTGCAATCGCCTGGCGCAGCGCAAGGTTGCCACGCACATCACTGTAATGGGTGTCGCCGCGGCGAAGGCTCAAGACCGCAGCTTCGACAATGGCCGTTGGCGTATCGAAGTCAGGATCGCCCACCGACAGCAGGAAAATTTCGCGCCCTTCGCGACGCAGGGCCTGTGCCTGGTAGTGGATATCCCAGGCAGCAGCGCCATCACCGGCAATGCGTTGGGTGAGCGTGGAATAGCGCATGACTGTCTCCCTGTCTGCCCAACTCGCACCGCTGGTCTGAAAACGCTGTGCGCCGAATGAGGTTAAAAATAGCAGAACCCTTCTGCAGCTCTGGCAACGCCCGCCAACGAAAACGTTTGCTTGGCCATTTGCCGCCAAACGGCGAAGGAGCCATGTTTGTGACCGGGGTCAAGCGTAGGTGCATTTATCGTTTTTTCGGCAGAACAGCAGCCTGACGGATGCTATCTTTAGTTTCCCGACGGCCGCGCTCGCGGCGCCCCGTTCACCGCGTCCGGGTACGGACAAGGAGGCTGGCATGAACAAGATGACGTTCCCCAACGCCTGCCAGGTGATGCGCTGGCACTTCCACCCGCTGGGCTTCGAGGCCACCATGGATGCGCCACGCAGCATGATCGCCCGCCTGTTCGACCGTGCCACGGGCGAAACCTTGCTGGCGATCGCTGGCATCCCCTGCACTGCGATAATGGCGGCAGCCGATGTCGAACGTATCATTGAGGCGGTAGAAGCTGAAATGGATGCTTTCGTACCGGTTCTCGCCCTGCGTGACGCCGGCTAGGCGACCGCCTCGGGGCTTTTGCGCAATACCTGCAATGTCCCCATGAACTGCTCGGCCGGTACCGGCTGGCCCAGTAGGTAACCCTGTAGCGAATCACAGCCCAGACGGGTCAGGAAATCCTGCTGCCCGCCGGTCTCCACGCCCTCGGCAACAATACGCAAGCCCAACGCCTGGCCCAATGCAACGATGGCCGAAACAATGGCTGCATCGTCGCTGTCCTGCTCCAGGTCACGGACGAAACCTCGGTCGATCTTAAGCTCATTGGCGGGTAAGCGCTTGAGGTACATCAGGCTCGAGTAGCCGGTGCCAAAGTCATCGATGGACAGGTCCACGCCCATATCGGACAGGCGCTGCAAGACTGCCAGGCTGGCATCGGCATCGTGCATTGCCGTCGTTTCGGTGATTTCCAGCGTCAGGCGGTTGGCCGGCAAACCGTTCTCGCGCAGGGCGCGGGCAACGCTGTCAACCAGGCCGGCATGGCAGAACTGGATCGCGGACAAGTTGACCGCCATGCGCCAGTTTTCATACCCCTGATCAAGCCACTGGCGCATCTGCCGGCAGGCCTCGTCCAGCACCCATTCGCCAATCGGGATGATCAGGCCGGTTTTTTCCGCCAGGCCAATGAAGCGGTCCGGCAGCAGCAGCCCGTGCTGCGGATGCTGCCAGCGCAACAAGGCCTCGGCGCCGATCGGCTGGCAAGCCTGCGCGGCAAACTTGGGCTGGTAATGCAGGCGGAACTGGCGTTGCTCCAGGGCCATGCGCAGGTCCTGCAGCAGCTGCAGCTGCTGGCGGGCGTTGCTGTTCATGGAAGCATCGAAGAAGCTGTAGCCATTCTTGCCGGCGCTCTTGGCGTGATACATGGCAGCATCCGCGTTGCGCAGCAACTCCAGCTGGTCTTGGCCATTACCCGGATACAGGACAATCCCCAGGCTCGCCGTCAATTGCAGGTCATGCTCGGCCACGCGGAACGCCCGCGACACCAGGTTGACCTGTTTGGCTGCCACATCCATGGCATCCGCGGGCTCCTGCAGTTCCACCAGCAACACAAACTCATCACCGCCAATGCGCGCCAATGTGTCCTGGCTGTGCAAGTGGCCGCGCAAGCGTGTTGCCACTGCCTTGAGCAGCAGGTCGCCCACATGGTGACCAAACGCATCATTGACCGGTTTGAAGCCGTCCAGGTCGATGAACATCAGCGCAAAACAGCCGCCCTGCTCCGCCACCTTGCCGATCGCCTGTTCGATACGGTCAGAAAGCAGCGTGCGGTTGGGCAGGCCGGTCAGCGTGTCATGCAGCGCCAGCTGGGTGAGTTCCTGGTTGGCGAGGGTCAGCGAACGCGCAAGCTCCGCAGTGCGTGCCTCCAGGCGAGCATCGAGCACCGAGGTCAGCAAGGCCACTGCGAGCACCGCCAGGGTAGTGATCAGAACCAGATAGACCAGCCCGTCACCTTGCAACCCGCCTGGCAGCGCGCCGCAGAAACTGCCTTGGGGGAAGTTGGCTGCGGCCATGCCGGTGTAGTGCATGCCGACGATGGCGACGCCCATCAGCACAGCCGCCAGTCCGCGGATCTGGCGAACGTAAGGGGTATGCTGACGCAGCCGGAAGGCTATCCACAACGCTGCCGCCGAAGCGCCCACCGCGATCGCCAACGAGGCACCGAACAGCGTTGGGTCGTAGTCAATGCCCGGCAGCATACGCAACGCCGCCATGCCGGTGTAATGCATGCAACTGATGCCAGCACCCATGAAGAGCGCGCCAAACACCAGTTGCAGCCACGGCAGGCTCGGTTGGCTAACCAGCCATAGGGCAAACCCCGAAGACAGCACGGCGATCAGTAATGAGAAGGCGGTCAGGCCAATGTCATAGCCCAGTTCGACCGGCAGGCTGAAGGCGAGCATGCCGATGAAGTGCATCGACCAGACGCCGGTACCCATCGCCAGCGCCCCACCGCCCATCCACAGGTGCACCGCCCTGCCCTGGGCGGTAGCGATGCGGCCGGTCAGGTCGAGGGCGGTATAGGAGGCTAGGATGGCCACGCACAGTGAAATCAGCACCAGCGAAGCAGAGTAACTACCGGTCAGCATTGAGAGTTCCAGCGACGGGACAGGGGCCCGAAAAAGCCGACGATTGTACTCAAGCTTTGGCGAAACGCACGGGATTTCTGAGCGCTCAAATGGATCTGTAATTATCTGCGAGAGTCCACCAGCCCCGCGATAGAGCCCCCCGGCGAACCACTGACATCAAATTGCCATTGGTCGGCTTTTGTCGCGCCTGAAGGGCAGGTGAAAAAAGGTGTTGGCTCATGCCTGAGCGGGCATTTTTTCGACACTAGACCGCGCCTTCACTCCTGACTGGCAAACGCTTGCCCGGCATCCCAGCCGCCGCCCAACGCAGCGATCAGCTGCACACTGGCCACCAGACGCCCCTGTAACAGGTTCAACACACTGCGCTCATTGCTCAGCGCCGTGGTCTGTACATTGACCACGTCCAGATAGCCGATCAGCCCGGCCCTGTACTGGTTGTCGGTCAGGCGCAACGACTCACGCGCGGCATCCAGAGCTTCCTGGCGCACGAGCGCCTCTTCGCCGTAAACCTTGAGTTGCACCAGGTAATTCTCGACCTCCTTGAAGCCGTCGAGCACGGTCTGGCGGTACTGCGCCACGGTCTGGTCGTATACCGCGACAGTGCGGTCAACCTCGGCGCTGCGCTTGCCGGCATCGAAGAGTGTCAGCGCCAGTTGCGGCCCTACCGACCAGTAACGATTGGGCAACTGAATCCAGTCATTGAAGGTACTGCTGGAATAACCACCGCTCATGCTCAGGCTCAAGTCAGGGAAATAGGCGGCCCGTGCCACGCCGATGTTGGCGTTGGCCGCCATCACGTTGCGCTCGGCCGAAGCGATGTCCGGGCGGCGCTCCAGCAATTGCGACGGCAGGCTTACCGGAATCTGCGGCAAGGCCGGGATGCTTTTGCTGTCGGCGAGGGCAAACTCGGCGGGTGCCTTGCCCAGTAGCACGGCAATGGCGTTTTCGAACTGTGCACGCTGCCAGACCAGATCTATCAGGTCGGCTTGGGTAGTCTTGAGCTGGGTACGTGCCTGGGCCACTGCGTCGGGGCCGGAGACGCCTGCACGGTACTGGTTCTCGGTCATGCGCAACGAACGTTCATACGTCGCGACGGTGGCTTCCAGCAGGCGCTTCTGCTCATCGATAACGCGCAACTGCAGGTAATTCTGCACCAGCTCAGACTGCTGGCTGAGGCGGATCGCGGCAAGGTCGGCGAAGCTCGCTTGAGCACTGGCCTCGTTGGCGTTCATGGTCTCGCGCAACCTGCCCCACAGGTCGATTTCCCAGCTCACCCCAAGCTGCGCGTTGTAAGTGTTGCGAATACCGCTGCTGTTGTTGGAAAGGCTGGAGCTCGAACTGCCTGTGCCCTGGGCCGAGCGGTTCTTGCTGGTGGTCAGGTCCAGGCTTGGGAACAACGACGCACGGCTACTGCGCACCAGCGCTTGGGCCTGGCGGTACTGGGCTTCGGCCTGCGCCACACTCTGATTGCTGCGGTTGAGCTCCTCGACCAGAGCGTTGAGCCCCGCGTCACCATAGATTTCCCACCAGGCGCCACGGGCGATGGCATCGGACGGGTTGGCCTGGGTCCAGCCCTCGGCCTGTTTGAACTGCGCCGGTGTGCTCAGCTCCGGGCGATGGTAGTCCGGGCTCAGGGTACAGGCGCTTAGCAGCGCCGCACACAGACCGGCACCGACCAGGCGTGAGCCACGCCCGCGGGTCAGCAGTTGCAGGGCGCGGTGGAGTGGGGACTGGGCAAAATTCATAGCGGGGTATCCAGAGCAGCATCGGTGCGCACGCCGCGCCAATGGTTGAATCGGTGGCGCAGGCGGTCGAGGTACAGGTACACCACCGGCGTCGTATACAGGGTCAGGACTTGGCTGAAGACCAGGCCGCCAATGATGGTCAGGCCCAGCGGTTGGCGCATTTCCGCACCCTCGGCGCGGCTGAGCAGCAGTGGCAAGGCGCCGAGCATGGCCGCCAGCGTGGTCATCAGGATCGGCCGCAGGCGCAGCAGGCAGGCACGGCGGATCGACTCTTCCGGTGTCAGCCCCTGATGGCGCTCCAGTTGCAGCGCCAGGTCGATCATCAGGATGGCGTTCTTCTTCACCACGCCAATCAGCAGGAACAGGCCCAGCAGGGATATCAGGCTGAATTCGCCCCCGGTGACATAGAGCGCAAGCAAGGCACCGACGCCAGCCGAAGGCAAGGTCGAAAGGATGGTCAGCGGGTGAATGTAGCTTTCATACAGTATGCCCAGCACCAGATACACCAGCACCAACGCGCCAAGAATCATGAACGGCTGGCCCTGCTGGGTCTTGGCGAAGGCGTCTGCCGTGCCGCCCAGCTTGGCAATCACCTCCTCGGGCAGGCCCAGCTTGGCCACCGCCCGCTCCACCGCCGCCATGGCCTGGTCGGGGCTGTAGCCTTCGGCAACGTCGAAGGCGATGTCTTCGGCAGCGAACTGGCCCTCATGGCTGACCCGGTCGTTTGCCAGGCTGTTCTCGTAATGGGCGATGGTCGACAAGGGCACACGCGCCCCGTCACTGGTGATCACCTGCACCTGCTCCAGGCTGCTTGGGTCCCAGGCGTATTTCGGGTTGATTTCCAGCACCACCTGGTACTGGTTGAGGCTGTCGTAGATGGTCGAGATCTGCCGTTGACTGTAAGCGTTGTTCAGAACGGTGGTGACCATGTCCATGTCGATACCCAGGCGCTTGGCCTGGTCGCGATCGACTACCAGTGTCACCTGCTGGGTACCGGAGCCGTCGCGGGCATCGATGGCGGTCAGTTCGGGCAGCGCGCGCATGGCTGCGACCACCTTGGGGAACCACTGGCGCAACGCTGCCAGATCGCCGCTCTGCAGGGTGTACAGGTACTGCGACGAGGTCTGGTCACGGCCACCGCCGCCCAGCTGCAGGTCCTGGTCAGCCATCAGGAACAGCCGTCCGCCAGGGACCTTGGGCATTTCCTTGCGCAAACGCTCGATGACCTGCTGCGCATCGATCTTGCGCTCGCTGATCGGCTTCAGGCGCACCAGCACCATGGCGTTGTTGGTACCACTGTTGCCACCAATGAAACCGGCAACACTCTGCACGGCCGGGTCGGCCAGCAAGGCACGGCGGTAGATTTCCATCTTCGGCTGCATCACGGTGAACGACAGCCCGTCGTCACCGCGGATGAAGCCCATCAGCTGGCCGGTGTCCTGCTGCGGGATCAGCGTTTTCGGCACGACCACATACAGCACGATGTTCAGGCCGATGGTCGCCAACAGGCTGATCAAGGTCAGGCGCTTGTGGCGAAGGGCCCAACTCAGGCTGAGATCGTAGCCTTGGACCATACGCTTGTGCACATTGTCGCTCCAGCGCTGCAGGCGCGTCTGTTCGGCGCGGTGGGGCTTGAGCCAGCGGGCACAGAGCATCGGGGTGAGGGTCAGCGAAACCACCAGCGAGACGATGATCGCCGCCGCCAGGGTAATCGAGAACTCCTGGAACAGGTTGCGCACGATGCCGCCCATGAACAGGATCGAAACGAACACCGCAACCAGCGAGACGTTCATCGACAGCAAGGTGAAGCCGACTTCCTTGGCGCCGAGGAACGCCGCACGCATCGGCGGCTGGCCGTCCTCGATATGCCGCGAAATGTTTTCCAGCACCACGATGGCATCGTCCACCACCAGGCCTGTGGCCAGGATCAACGCCATCAGCGACAGGTTGTTCAGCGAAAAACCGCACAGGTACATCACCGCGAAAGTCCCCACCAGCGATACCGGTACCGCCAGGCTGGGGATCAACGAGGCGCGCAGGCTGCCGAGGAACAGGTAGACCACGAGGATCACCAGCACCACGGCGATCAGCAGCGTGTGCTCGGCTTCCTTGAGGGTGGCCTTGATGACCGGCGAACGGTCCATGGCCACGTTCAGTTGCACGCTGGCCGGCAGCAGCGACTGCAGGGCCGGCAACTGCGCGTGGATCTGGTCGACGGTCTCGATGATGTTGGCGCCGATCTGACGGTTGACCACCAGCAGCACGGCACTCTGATCGTTGAAAAAGCCGCTGTTGTAGCGGTTCTCGACGCTGTCTGTGATGGTCGCCACGTCGGACAGGCGCAGTATCGTACCGTTCTGCTGCCGGATCACGATCGGTTCGTAATCCTTGGCTTTTTCCAGCTGGTCGTTGGCCCGTACCTGCCAGTTGCGCTCGCTGTCCTCGACGAAACCCATCGGCCGGCGCTGGTTGGCGTTGGCCACCGCAGTGCGCACTTCGTCCAGGGACAGGCTGTACTGGTTGAGCAGTTGCGGCTCGACGGAAATGCGCACAGCCGGCAGCGAACTGCCGCCGATCTGCACTTCCCCTACCCCACTTACCTGAGCCAGGCTCTGCGACAGGATGGTGTCAGCCAGATCGTACAACTGGCCTTTCTGCAGCACATCAGAGGTCAACGACAGCACCATGATCGGCGCCTGTGACGGGTTGAGTTTCTTGTAGGTCGGCATGCTGCGCATGCCGCTGGGCAGCAGGTTGCGGGTGGCGTTGATCGCCGCCTGCACCTCACGCGCGGCGCCGTCGATGTCCCGGCCTTGCTCGAAGCCGATGATCACCCGGGTCGAGCCCTGGTTGGAGCTACTGGTCAGGGTGGTGACACCGGCGATACTGCCAAGCTTGCGTTCCAGCGGCGTGGCTACCGTGGAGGCCATCACCTCGGGGCTGGCGCCAGCCAGGTTGGCTTGAACCACGATCACCGGGAAGTCCATCTGCGGCAACGGCGAAACCGGCAGCAGGCCGAAGCTGACGCCACCAAGCAGCATGATTGCAAGGCTCAGCAGCATGGTCGCTACAGGCCGGCGAATGAAAGGGCCGGACAGGTTCATGCCTCGGCCTGCGTGGTGTCAGCGGCCGGGCGCCAGCGCCGTGCCAGGCGGTCGAAGTACAGGTAGATGACCGGCGTTGTGAACAGGGTCAGCACCTGGCTTACCAACAAGCCGCCGACCATGACCAGCCCCAGCGGCTGGCGCAACTCGGCACCGGAACCTGTCGCCAGCATCAACGGTACTGCGCCGAACAGCGCAGCCAGGGTGGTCATCAGGATCGGCCGGAAGCGCAGCAGCGCCGCCTGGTAGATCGCGTCGTGCGGGCTCATGCCTTGGTTGCGCTCGGCCTCGAGGGCGAAGTCGATCATCATGATCGCGTTCTTCTTGACGATGCCGATGAGCAGAATGATGCCAATGATGGCGATCATGCCCAGGTCGTTGCCGCTGAGGATCAACGCCAGCAAGGCACCGACCGCCGCCGACGGCAAGGTGGAGAGGATGGTGATCGGGTGAATGTAGCTCTCGTACAGCACGCCGAGCACGATGTACATGGTCACCACGGCGGCAAGGATCAGCAGCAAGGTGCTCGACAGGGACGCCTGGAAGGCCTCGGCAGCGCCCTGGAAGCGGGTCTGCACGCCGATGGGCATGCCGATTTCCTGCTGGACCTGCTCGATCACCTTGACCGCTTCGCCCAGCGACGCACCATGCGCCAGGTTGAACGACATCATCACCGCGGGGAACTGGCCGATGTGTGAAATCGCCAGCTGCGCCTGACGCTGCTCGATGCGCGCCAGTGCCGACAGGCGTACCTGACCACCGTCACTGGCCTTGACGTGGATCGACTCCAGCGCCTGTGGGCCGATGCTTGCTGCATCGCGCGACTGCAGCACCACCCGGTACTGGCTGGCCTGGGTATAGATGGTCGAGATCTGCCGCTGGCCGAAGGCGTCATACAGGGCGTTGGTGATTTGCGACACATCGATGCCCAGGCGGCTGGCCATGTCACGGTCGATCACCAGGTACACCTGCAGCCCCTTGTCCTGCAGGTCGCTGGCCACATCCTGCAGTTCTGGCCGCTGTTGCAGCGCATTGACCAGCTTGCCGCTCCACTGCGCGAGCAGGTCGGCGTCGGGCGAGGACAGGCTGAACTGGTACTGCGTGCGGCTGACCCGATCCTCGATGCTCAGGTCTTGCACCGGCTGCATGAACAGGCGGATGCCGACCAGCTTGTCGAGCTGAGGCTGCAAGCGGCTGATCACCTCGCCGGCCGTCACGTCGCGCTCGCCGTGGGGTTTGAGGTTGATCAGCAGACGGCCACTGTTGAGCGTGGCATTGTCACCGTCCACGCCGATGTAGGACGACAGGCTCTGCACGGCCGGATCCTGCAGGATGATCGTGCTCAGCGACTGCTGGCGTTCGCTCATGGCGGCGAACGAGGTGGACTGCGGGGCTTCGGAGATACCCTGGATCACCCCGGTGTCCTGCACCGGGAAGAAGCCCTTGGGCACCACCATGTACAGGAAAACGGTCAGTGCCAGGCTGGCGACCGCCACCAGCAAGGTCAGCGGCTGGTGCCGGAGCACCCATTGCAGGCCACGGCCGTAGTAATCGATCAGCCAGTCGATCCAGGCACCACTGGCTCGGTAAAAACGGCCTTGCTCTTCTTCTTTGGGTTCACGCTTGAGCAGGCGTGCGCACATCATGGGTGTCAGGGTCAGCGAGACCACCAGGGAAATCAGGATAGCCACCGCCAGCGTGATGGCGAATTCGCGGAACAGCCGGCCCACCACATCGGCCATGAACAGCAGCGGGATGAGCACGGCAATCAGCGAGAAGGTCAGGGAGATCAGGGTGAAACCGATCTGCCGCGCGCCCTTGAGCGCAGCCTGCATGGGCGTTTCGCCCTCCTCGATGTGCCGCGAGATGTTCTCCAGCATGACGATGGCGTCATCGACCACAAAACCGGTGGCGATGGTCAGGGCCATCAAAGTCAGGTTGTTGATCGAGAAGCCGGCCAGGTACATCACGCCGAAGGTGCCGATCAGCGACAGCGGCACGGCAATCGACGGGATGATGGTGGCACTGATGCGGCGCAGGAAGACGAAGGTCACCATCACCACCAGGACGATGGCGATCAGCAGTTCGTGCTGCACATCCTTGACCGCGGCGCGGATGGTCTGGGTGCGGTCGGTCAGCACCGACACCTCGAGGCCGGCGGGCAGGTTGTCGGTGATCGACGGCAGCAGGTCCTTGATGCGGTCGACCACCTCGATGACATTGGCACCGGGCTGGCGCTGGATGTTCAGCAGTACCGCCTGGTTCTGGTTGGCCCAGGCAGCGAGGCGTTCGTTCTCGGCTCCGTCGACGATTTCGGCGACGTCCTTCAGGCGCAGCGGCGCACCGTTGTTGTACGCCAGGATCAGG
Source organism: Pseudomonas sp. SG-MS2 (assembly GCF_009933855.1). Classification (NCBI taxonomy): domain Bacteria; kingdom Pseudomonadati; phylum Pseudomonadota; class Gammaproteobacteria; order Pseudomonadales; family Pseudomonadaceae; genus Pseudomonas; species Pseudomonas sp. SG-MS2. The sequence continues at coordinate 32,412 of NZ_MOMO01000237.1, forward strand.
TTGGCGTACTCCTCGGGGGAACGCAGCTGGTCATTGGCATCGAGCATCGACACCCGGGTCGGGCCATCGAAGTTGCCCTTGGGCTGGTTGACGTTGGAGGCGCCGACCAGGGTACGCACGTCATCGAGGTTCAGACCATTGGCGGCCAACGCATCGACGTTGACCTTGATGCGTACAGCCTGGCGCTGGCCACCGGCGATGCTGACCATGCCCACGCCGCCGATCTGCGCGAGCTTCTGCGCCACGCGGGTGTCGACCAGGTCGTTGAGCTTGGGCAGCGGCATGGTCTTGCTGGAAATGGCCAGGGTCAACACCGGGGTATCGGCAGGGTTGACCTTGTTGTACACAGGTGGTGCCGGCAGGTCGCTGGGCAGCAGGTTGCTGGCGGCGTTGATCGCGGCCTGTACCTGCTGCTCGGCAACGTCCATGTTCATGTCCAGGCTGAAGCGCAGGGTCAGCACCGAGGCACCGCCAGAACTGGTCGATGCCATCTGGGTCAGGCCCGGCATCTGGCCGAACTGGCGCTCGAGCGGCGCGGTCACGGCGCTGGTCATCACCTGCGGGCTGGCACCCGGATACAGGGTCATGACCCTGATGGTCGGGTAATCGACCTGCGGCAAGGCCGAAACCGGCAGCAGCTTGTACGCGATCAGGCCGGCCAGCACGATGGCCAGCATGCTCAGCGTGGTAGCGACCGGGCGAAGGATGAACAGGCGCGACAGGTTCATGCGCCCGCCTTGCCTGCCGTTTCACCGGTCTGGGCCGAGCCTTTGCCGTCCTGCCCCTGCAGGTGCTGGCCGGGGGTGGCCGGTACTTGCGAGCTGTCTTCGACCACTTCGACCTTGGAACCTTCGCGCAGGCGGTCGGTGCCTTCGAGCACCAGGCGGTCACCGGCCTTGAGGCCTTCGAGGATCACACTGTTCTCACCGTCACTGGGGCCCACCTTGAGCTTGCGCACATTGACCGTGTTGTCGGCAGTGACGACATAGGCGAAGGTGCCGTCGTTGCCGAACTGAATGGCCGCCGCCGGTGCCATGACGACCTGCTTGAGGGTGTCGGCCAACAGGCGCACGTTGACGAACTGGTTGGGGAACAGGGCCATGTCCTTGTTCTCGAAGCGGCCTTTGAACTTCAGGGTACCGGTGGTGATGTCTATCTGGTTGTCGATGCTGGCCAGCACGCCAGTGGACTGCAGCTTGCTGTCGCCGCGGTCCCAGGCCTCGACCGGCAGGCTGGCACCGCTGCGGTAACGTTCCAGCACGGTAGTCAGCTCGGTTTCCGGCAAGGTGAAGGCAACGCTGATCGGTTCGGTCTGGGTGATGACCACCAGGGCGGTAGTGTCATTGGCCGCCACCAGGTTGCCCAGGTCGAGCTGACGCAGGCCCACCCGGCCACTGATCGGCGCGCGGATCTGGGTGAAATCAAGGTTCAGGCGGGCATCATTGACCTGAGCCTGGTTGGTTTTCACCAGCCCCTGGAACTGCGCCACCTGGGCTTCGGAGGTATCGAGCGTCTGTTTGGCGATGCTGTCTTCGGCGTACAGGCCTTTATAGCGCGCCAGGTCGACTTGAGCGTTCTTGAGCTGCGCCCGGTTTTGCGCCAGCGTGCCTTCGGCCTGCTGCAGCGCGATGCGGTAGGCGCGCGGGTCGATCTCGGCGAGCAAGTCGCCAGCCTTGACCTGCTGGCCCTCCTTGAAGTGGATTTTCACCAGCTCACCGGCAACACGGCTACGCACGTTGACGGTATTGGTCGCGGTAACCGTGCCAAGCGCCTTGTAGTAGAGCGGAAAGTCGCCCACCCGTGCAGGTTCCACACGCACTGGCACCGCTTCGGTGGAGCCGCCGAAGCCGGGACGGCCCATACCGATGCCCATGCCCTTGCCCGGGCGCCCCCCGCCCGCTTCTTTTGGGGCAGGCGTTGCAGCGGGCCACAACCACCAGGCCAGCAGGGCCACCAGCAGCAGGATCAGCAGGCCAACGAGCCAGCGACGAGGGGATCGGGAGACGGAAACTCGCATGGGTTGAACGAACCTTGTTCGGAATGACGACTTGGGAAGGTGAACGATAAGCACTGGCACTCTTTTAGCAAAGGCCCTTTACCAGAGGTTTACCTTTGCCTGACGTTGCCAAGAGGCTGAACTTTAAATGAAAACGGCCCGGAAAGCGTTCCGGGCCGTTACAGGGTGTTGCTTGGAGAGGCAGCGTACTGAAGAGTTCCGAGGCCGAAACCTTCGATAAAGGCCTTCGTTACGCTCAATGCCAGCCAGCTAAGCGATTTAGGGCCGCTTTGCGGCCCTGACAAGCCCAACTGACTGGCATCAGCCCTGCACCATTCTTTACTTCAACACCGCCAGTGCCGCGTCATAGTTCGGCTCGTCAGCGATTTCGCCTACCAGCTCGCTGTGCAGCACCTTGTCGTTTTCGTCCAGCACTACCACGGCGCGGGCAGCCAGGCCGGCCAGCGGGCCGTCGGCAATGGCAACACCGTAGTTTTCGAGGAACTCGCGACCACGCAGGGTCGACAGGTTCTTCACGTTCTCCAGGCCTTCGGCGCCGCAGAAGCGCGCCTGGGCGAACGGCAGGTCGGCGGAGATGCACAGCACCACGGTGTTGGCCACATCGTTGGCCTGGGCGTTGAACTTGCGCACCGAGGTAGCGCAGGTCGGGGTGTCGACGCTTGGGAAGATGTTCAGCACCTTGCGCTTGCCGGCGAAGTCCTTCAGCGACTTGTCGGCCAGGCCTTCACCTACCAGGGAGAAGGCCGGAGCCTGGGCACCGGCTTTTGGCAGCTCGCCGTTGACCTGAACCGGGTTGCCTTTGAGAGTCACTTGAGCCATGGACGAAATCCTTATGCGGGGTTTGAAAAGGACACTGAGTTAAGCATGAAGGCGGCCGGGTGCCTATGGGGTTCAGTGAAATTGTTCTATTGCCTGACAGTTTTTGTGGACAAAAAAATGTCCGGGTTGCTACAAGCAGCCCGGACATTTCTCAAAGCGAACGACGGATCAGCCCAACAGGCCGTACACCACAGAAGTCAGCGCGACCAGGCCAACCACCACTACGAAGACGTTGGACAGCGCGCCACTGTACTTGCGCATCGACGGCACGCGGCGGATGGCGTACATCGGCATCAGGAACAGCAGCACGGCGATGATCGGGCCACCCAGCGATTCGATCATGCCCAGGATGCTCGGGTTCAGGGTGGCGACGACCCAGCACACCACCAGCATCAGCGCGGCAACCACACGGTCCAGCGCCTTGGCGCCCGGGCGTGCACCGGTTTTGGCGATGATGCCCTTCAGGCCTTCGCTGGCACCGATGTAATGGCCCAGGAACGACTTGGCGATGGCGATGAAGGCGATCAGCGGCGCGGCGAAAGCGATCGTCGGGTTGCTGAAGTGGTTGGCCAGGTACGACAGGATCGACAGGTTCTGCGCCTTGGCCTCAGCCAATTGAGCGCTGTCGAGGGTCAGTACGCAGCTGAAGACGAAGAACAGCACCATGGCCACCATCAGCAGGTGCGCGCGTGCCAGGATCTGGCCGCTGCGCTCGTCGGCGTGTTCGCCATACCGGCGCTTCTGGTCCACGGCGAAGGCCGAGATGATCGGCGAGTGGTTGAACGAGAACACCATCACCGGGATCGCCAGCCACACGGTGTGCAGGAAGGCCGAACCCGATGGCAGTTGGGAAGCGCCGTCGAGGATACCCCCGGTCCAGTGCGGGACCAGGTAAAGGCCCAGCAGCGCCAAGGCGACGATGAACGGGTAAACCAGAAGGCTCATGACCTTCACCGTGGCCTGCTCACCGCAGCGCACGATGGCCAGCAGGCCCAGGATCAGCACGAACGACAACAGCGCCCGCGGCGGCGGGGTCATGTGCAACTGGTGCTCCATGAAGCTGGTGACCGTGTTGGTCAGCGCCACGCTGTAAATGAGCAGGATCGGGAAGATGGCGAAGAAGTACAGCACGGTGATCAGTGCACCGGCCTTGATGCCGAAATGTTCTTGCACCACCTCGGTGATATCCCCGCCACTGCGCCCGGACAGGACGAACCGGGTCAGGCCGCGGTGGGCGAAGTAGGTCATCGGGAAGGCCAGTGCGGCGAGGATCAATAGCGGCCAAAAACCACCGAGGCCGGCGTTGATCGGCAGGAACAAGGTACCTGCACCGATGGCGGTGCCAAACAGGCCCAGCATCCAGGTAGTGTCATGACGGGACCAGCTGCCAAGGGCAGCCGGGGTCGATTCGAAGCGTTGTTCAACGCTTGGGGCCTGCTCGTTCATTCCGGGTGCAACTCCACTCGCAAGACTGCAACAGGGCTGGGAGTGGCGAAACAGAGGCTTCGAGCACCCCAACCAGAAAAGAGGGGCGCGATTGTGCACTGAAAGTGGGCGGTTGCGAAGCCCCGCCCGAGGGACGGTTGCACTTGTCTTTACAAGCGGGGTTGCACTATGGGGCCGCCTTGCGGCCCTTTCCGACCGGTCCGCGCCCCGGCAAGGCCGCTCAGACGTTCGCGAAGCCTTGCAGGAGCGGCACTGTGCGGTGTTACTTCTGAACGGCAGCGAACGCCTCGGCAACCCGTTGCAGGTTGGCCGGGCGCAGGCCGGACATGCACACCCGGCCGCTGTCGATCAGGTACACACCGAACTCGTCGCGCAGGCGGCGGACCTGCTCGACGCTGAAACCTGTGTAGCTGAACATGCCACGCTGGCGCAGGAAGAACTGGAAGTCCTGGCCTGGCAGCAACACGGCCAGCGCATCGACCAGGGCCTGGCGCATATCGAGGATGCGCTTGCGCATCACCTCGACTTCAGCGGCCCACTGCGCATTCAGCGCAGCATCGCCGAGCACGCCGGCTACCAGCTGGGCGCCGAAGTTGGGCGGGCTGGAGTAGTTGCGGCGCACAGTCGCCTTGAGCTGGCCAAGCACGCTTTGGGTGGTGTCTTCATCGTCGCAGACCACCGACAGGCCCCCTACCCGCTCGCCATACAGCGAGAAGATCTTCGAGAACGAGTTGCTGACCAGGCACGGTACGCCGGCACGGGCCATTTCGCGGATGGCGTACGCGTCTTCCACCAGGCCCTCGCCGAAGCCTTGGTAGGCGATGTCGAGGAACGGAATCAGTTGGCGCGCCTTGACCACTTCTACCACGTGCTGCCACTGCTCCTGGGTAAGGTCGGCACCGGTGGGGTTATGGCAGCACGGATGCAGCAGCACGACGCTGTTGGCAGGCAGGCCCTGCAAAGTCGCCAGCATGCCGTTGAAGTCCACGCCACGGCTGGCCTGGTCGAAGTACGGATAGCTGTGCACCTTGAACCCGGCACCTTCGAAGATGGCGCGGTGGTTGTCCCAGGTCGGGTTGCTGACCCAGACTTCGGACGCAGGGAAGTAACGCTTGAGGAAATCGGCGCCGACCTTGAGCGCGCCGGAGCCACCGACGGTCTGCACGGTCGCCACGCGCTTGCCGGTGACGGCTGGGTGATCGGCACCGAACAGCAGTGCCTGGATCGCCTGGCGGTAGCTGGCCAGGCCTTCCATCGGCAGGTACAGCGAAGCCTCGTGGGCCACGCCGGCGATGCGTTTTTCAACCGCATCCACCGCTTTGAGCTGCGGCACCACGCCGGCCTCATCGTAATAAAGGCCGATACTCAGGTTGACCTTGTCGGCGCGCGGGTCGGCCTTGAAAGTTTCCATCAACGAGAGGATCGGGTCGCCGGCATAGGCATCGACATGTTTGAACACAGCGTGCAGCTCCTTGGATCAGGACAGTTCGGAAAGGCTCAGGTGAGGATACCCGGACTCGGCGGGCAGGAACATCACCTATTGTGCAAGGTTGTCTATGCAAGATTGCACAGCCGGCATTTGCAGCGTGTCAGCCGGCCAGCGCCTTGAGCTCCTGCAGCTCAACCTCAGTCACCGCCACCCCTTCACGCTGTGCAATTTCCCGCTCCCGGTAGCGCCGCTCGCCCGGCATACGCGACAACCCCACCGCCTGCATCTGCTCGACCAACTCCCGGCTGCGCTGCGCAAAACGGTCGCCTTCGGCTTTGCTCGGGTCGATGACGATGATGAGTTGCCCGGTCCACGGCGTTTTCGCCCCAGGGTGGCTCGCCCAGTCGAATTCCCAAGAGAAATGCCCACCGGTCAGCGCCGCCGCCAGCAACTCGACCATCATCGACAGTGCCGAGCCCTTGTGCCCGCCGAAGGGCAGCAGCGCACCGCCTTCCAGGATGGCCTTGGGGTCGGTGGTCGGCTGGCCATCGGCGTCCACGCCCATGCCCTCCGGCAGCTGCTGGCCGGCCCGCGCAGCGATCTGCACGTCACCATGGGCCATGGCGCTGGTGGCCATGTCAAAAACGATAGGGTCGTGCCCCGCACACGGCGCGGCAAAGGCAATCGGGTTGGTGCCGAACAACGGCTTGCGCGCACCGTGTGGCACAACACAGGTCATGCTGTTGACCACGCTCAGGGCTACCAGGCCCTCATCGGCAAACGGCTCCACATCGGGCCACAGCGCTGCGAAATGGTGGGAGTTGTGAATCGCCAGTACCGCGATGCCGGCACTGCGGGCCTTCTCGACCAGCATTGCACGCGCCGCGGCCAGGGCCGGCTGGGCAAAGCCCCCGCCAGCGTCTACCCGAACAAAGCCCGCCGCCACGTCAGTCACCTGCGGTATGGCACAACCGTTCACCCAGCCGCTGGCCAGGGTCGAGACATAGCCAGGCATACGAAACACCCCGTGGCTATGGGCACCATCGCGCTGAGCGCTGGCGCAATTGTGGGCGAGCACGCCGGCCACCGCTGCACTGCAGCCGTGACGCTGGAAGATCGATTGCAACAACCCCTGCAGTTCGGCAAAAGGCATGCGCACGACGGGGTGGGTGGAAGGTGCAGACATCTGAAGCTCCTTTCTTGGAATTGGAATGGCAACAGCGTGAGCCGCGACAAAAACTTTCCCGCATGTGACAGCTATCTGTCAAATGTTGACTCTATGACAGAAAACATTCATTTTCTATTCACGCCTCGCCTGGAGCAACAGCATGAGCCAACCGATCAAACAACGCCTGGAACACAGCCTGCAAGCCGCGACTGCTTCAGGCCACAAGATCGCCAGCTACATGCTCGCCAATCTCCAGGAATTGCCATTCCAGACCTCAGCCAGCATTGCCGCCAAGCTCGGCGTCAGCGAATCCAGTGTCGGGCGTTTCTGCCGCTCACTCGGTTATGCCCATCTCAAGGCGCTCAAGCAAGACCTTCAGAGCGACCTGGGTGATGGCCCATGGTTGGTGGGAGACCGCCTGCAGGAATACCGCCAGCAGCACGACGACAACACCCGCGCAGGCAGCCTTGAACTGGAAATTGCCGCGTTGGTACGGGTGCACGAATACAGCCGCAGCGAGGCCTGGCACATAGCCGCCCAGCGCCTGGCAGACAGGCCGCGGGTATTCATTGCCGGTTTTCAGACCGAGCGTGGTGTGGCCCAGTGCATGGCCCACCTGCTGCACTACCTGCGCGACGGCGTCCAGGTGGTCGATGGCAGTGCCGGGCACTTCGGCGAGGTGCTGCTCGGGCGCCCGGAAAACAGCGCGCTGGTGGTGTTCGAGGCACGCCGCTATTCCCGCCATGCCTTGCTGCTGTGCCAGAAGGCACGCCAGGCCGGTATCCCGGTCACGCTGGTGACCGACACCTTCTGCGACTGGGCCGATGCCAATGCCGACGAGGTGTTCCGCATCCCCACCGAATTCAATCTGTTCTGGGAGTCCACCTCGGCAATGCTGTCGTGGGTGCACCTGATGGTCAACGAGGTCTGCAAGAAGCTCGGGCCTGATGTTGAAAAACGCTTGGAAGCGACTGCCGCTCTACATAACGAATTCGTCGGCTACACGACGGGAAAACAACAATAGCAAGAGTGCAAGAGGTGCGAGATGAACAAGACCATGGCTATGGTGGGTGCATGTGCCCTGCTGCTGGCGGCTAACGCCAGCGCCGAAACCCTGCGCTTCGCCACCGAAGGGGCCTACCCGCCCTTCAACTATGTGGATGCCGACAACCAGTTGCACGGTTTTGACATCGACATCACCCACGCTCTGTGCGAGCAGATGAAAGTCGAGTGCACCCTGGTGGCGCAAGACTGGGAAGGCATCATCCCGGCCTTGATGGCACGCAAGTACGATGCGGTGGTGGCTTCGATGATCGATACCGAGGAGCGCCGCAAGAAAATCGCCTTCACCGACCATTACTACCGCACCCCGCTGACCGTCGCCGTGGCCAAGGACAGCAAGATCAGTGATGCGCAGAACACCTTCGAAGGCTACACGGTGGGTGCCCAGTCGTCCTCGACCCAGGCGATCTATGCCGAAGATGTGTATGCCAAGGCGGGCGCTGACGTGAAGCTCTACCCGACCATGGACGAGGCCAATGCCGACCTCGCCGCCGGCCGCCTGGACGGGGTGATCGCCGACAAGTTCCCGCTGCACGAGTGGATGAACAAGAACGGCCAGGACTGCTGCAAGGTGCTGGGTGACGTGGCCGGCACCAAGGCCGATGCCGCCATCGCCGTGCGCAAGGACGATGAAGCACTGCGCCAGCGGCTGAATACCGCGTTGGCGCAAATCGTCGCCAACGGTACCTACCAGAAAATCGCCAGCAAGTACTTCGACTTCGATATCTACAACTGATTCCGCCTGCAACGACGCGCTCCTCCGTAGGAGCGGCCTTGTGTCGCGAAAGGGCCGCAAAGCGGCCCCAGGCTTGTGCAGCGCCACTGGAATCTGTGGAGCTGCTGCGCAGCCCTTTCGCGACGCAAGGCCGCTCCTACAGCGCTCGCGCGTGGAGCAGTCAATTCTAGGGATATGTCATGCTCGATCAATTGTCCTTGCTGTCCTTCGCCAGTGGTGGCTGGGGCCAGGCGCTGCTGGCAGGCGCGCTGGTGACCGTGTCACTGGCCCTCGCCTGCCTGCCCATCGGCTTGCCTCTGGGCCTTGTCGTGGCCCTGGCGGCGCGCTCGCGCAAGCGCCTGCCGCGTGCCTGGTCAACCACATTTTCCACCGTGTTCCGCGGCCTGCCCGAGCTGCTGACCCTGCTGATCATCTATTACGGTTGCCAGATCGGCGCACAGCAACTGCTGGCCGCCATGGGCTATCAAGGTGAGTTCCTGATCAATACGTTCCTCGCGGCGATGATCGCTTTCAGCCTGGTGTTCGCCGCCTTTTCCAGCGAGATCTGGCTGGCTGCTTTCAAGACCCTGCCCAAAGGCCAGCTGGAGGCCTGTGCGGCACTGGGCCTGGGCAAGCGCACCGCCTTCTTCAAGGTGGTACTGCCACAACTGACGCGCATCGCCCTGCCGGGGCTCTCCAACAACTGGCTGTCGTTGCTCAAGGATACCTCGCTGGTATCGACCATCTCGCTGGTCGACCTGATGCGCCAGACCAACCTTGCGGTCAGCGTGACCAAAGAGCCGATGTTCTTCTACGGGGTGGCCTGCCTGGGTTACCTGCTGTTCTCGGCGCTATCGGGGCGGGTGTTCGCCTACATCGAACGGCGCAGCAACCGCCACCTGCAAGGAGCACGCGCATGAGTGCCGAACAATGGCTGAGCCTGGTACTGGACCCCGACCTGCTGGAGCGCTACGGGCCACGGTTCATCGACGGGCTGCTGGTAACTGCCAAGCTGGTAGCGATTTCCTTCACCCTGGGCGCCGTGCTCGGCCTGCTGCTGGCGCTGGCCCGGATGTCGCGCAACCTGCCGCTGCAGCGCCTGGCGGCCGGCTACATCTATTTCTTCCGTGGCTCCCCCCTGCTGGCACAGCTGTTCCTGCTGTACTACGGGCTTGGGTCGCTGAAGGGGTTCTGGCAGGACGTCGGCCTCTGGTGGTTCTTCCGCGAAGCCTGGCTCTGCACCCTGCTGGCCTTCACCCTGAACACGGCCGCCTACCAGGCCGAAATCTTCCGCGGCAGCCTGATGGCCGTGGCGCCAGGGCAGTATGAAGCAGCCAGGGCTCTGAACCTCAAACGCTCCACCACCTTCTTCAAGGTCATCTTGCCGCAATCGTTGCTGGTGGCCATCGGCCCGCTGGGCAACGAACTGATCCTGATGATCAAGGCTAGCGCCATCGCCTCGCTGGTGACCATCTACGACCTGATGGGGGTGACCAAATTGGCGTTCTCGCGAAGCTTCGACTTCCAGATCTACCTGTGGGCCGCCGTCCTTTATCTGGTGATCGTCGAGCTGGTGCGGCGCCTGCTGAAACACCTGGAGGCCCGCCTGGGCCGCCACCTGAACTGACCGAAGGATACAATCATGCATTGCCAGACCCTTGTCCTGGGCGCCGGTATCGTCGGCGTCAGCACCGCGCTGCATCTGCAGGCACGCGGGCGCCAGGTGATCCTGATCGACCGCAATGAACCCGGTTGCGGCACCAGCCATGGCAACGCCGGGCTGATCGAACGCTCCAGTGTCATCCCCTATGCGTTCCCCCGCCAATTCGGCAAGCTGCTGCGCTATGGCCTCAACCGCCAGCCGGACGTGCGCTACAGCCTGCTGCACTTGCCCAAGGCCGCGCCCTGGTTGCTGCGCTACTGGCGGCAGTCGGCACCGGGGCGGCTGGCCGGGGCCGCGGCCGACATGCTGCCGCTGGTACAACGCTGCGTAGAAGAGCACGACGCCCTGATCGCCGCCGCCGGCCTCGAAGGGCTGGTGCAGGCCAAGGGCTGGATCGAGGTGTACCGCGACCCGGCGTTATTCGAGCAGGCCAAGGCCGAGGTCAAGGGCCTTGCGCGCTATGGCCTGCACTACGAACTGCTCGAACGCGGGCAACTGCAGGCACGCGAGCACCAGCTCGACAGCACCGTAGTCGGCGGCATCCATTGGCTCGACCCCAAGACCGTGAACGACCCCGGCGCCCTCACCCGTGGTTATGCTGCGCTGTTCGTCCAGCGCGGCGGGCAGTTCCTGCACGGTGATGCGCGCAGCCTGCGCCAGGTCGGCAGCCAATGGCGGGTCGAAAGCCAGCGCGGGCCAGTCACCGCCGGCGAAGTGGTGGCGTGCCTTGGGCCACAGTCGGCCGACCTTTATGAGCGCCTGGGCTACACGATCCCGCTGGGTATCAAGCGCGGCTACCACATGCACTACGCCACCCGTGACGGCGCTCAGTTGCAGCACTCGATCTGCGACACCCAGGGCGGCTACGTACTGGCGCCGATGGCCGCCGGCATACGCCTTACCACCGGCATCGAGTTCGCCGCCAGCAGCGCCCCAGGCAACGAAATTCAGCTCAAGCGCTGCGAAGCGCTGGCGCGCACATTGTTCCCGGCACTGGGTGAGCGCCTGGACGACACCCCCTGGCTGGGCCGTCGCCCCTGCCTGCCGGACATGCGCCCCGTGATCGGCCCGGCTCCACGGCACAAGGGCCTGTGGTTCAACTTCGGCCACGCGCACCACGGCCTGACGCTGGGCCCGGTCAGCGGTCGCCTGGTGGCTGAACTGCTCACCGGCGAGCGCCCTTTCACCGACCCTGCGCCTTACAGCGCGGCACGTTTCAACTGACACCACGCGGGAGAACAACAACATGACCGCCCCTTTGAGCGTTGCCAGCCTTGCCCCTGAAAACGACCCACGCCCGGTGCTGATCCGCATCGAGGGCCTGAACAAGCACTATGGCGCTTTCCATGTATTGCGCGACATCGACCTGCAGGTGCGCGAAGGTGAACGCATCGTGCTGTGCGGCCCCTCCGGCTCAGGCAAGTCCACCTTGATCCGTTGCATCAACTGCCTGGAAATTGCCGAACAAGGCAGCGTCCAGGTAGCCGGCACCGACCTCGCCGGCAGCACGCGCCAGGCCGCCCAGGTACGCAGCGACATCGGCATGGTGTTCCAGCACTTCAACTTGTTCCCGCACATGAGCGTGCTCGACAACTGCCTGCTGGCTCCCACCAGCGTGCGCGGCCTGTCCCGCAAGGACGCCGAGGAGCGTGCGCGGATGTACCTGTGCAAGGTCGGCATCGAAAGCCAGGCGCACAAATACCCCAGCCAGCTCTCTGGCGGCCAGCAGCAGCGGGTGGCGATCGCCCGCGCCTTGTGCATGAAGCCGCGGATCATGCTGTTCGACGAGCCGACCTCGGCGCTGGACCCGGAAATGGTCGCTGAAGTGCTGGATGTTTTGGTGCAACTGGCGGGCACCGGCATGACCATGCTCTGTGTTACCCATGAAATGGGCTTTGCCAGGCAGGTTGCCGAGCGGGTGCTGTTCCTTGAAGGCGGGCAGATCATCGAAGACAGCCCGCCGCAGGTGTTCTTCAACCAGCCGCGCACTGCACGTGCCAAAAGTTTCCTGGCGCAGATCCTTCATTGAAGCCACTGCCCCCTTCATTGCACGGCTGCAATGACCCAACTGCGTCGTTAAATATAATTGACCTCACCCCCTGTCAAACCCTTGCCGCCTGAGGCTCGCAAGGGTTTCAGCCCCCGAATTCAGGCGCTTCAGCCCATTTCAGTCGTTTGACATATCGAACGGCTCTGGCAAGCTATCTACAAGCCCCGACCGGCATCGTCGCCTCTGACGAGCCGGCAGTGCTCGGGGCTTCAGGTAGCACACCAGGCCCCGCGCCGTGCACCTGCACAACAACGGCAGGTCGAACCTGCCATAAGGTGACATATGTCCAACAGCAACATTGGCAACAAGCAACCTTCCCTGCGCAAACCCGTCGTCCTGATGACCATGGGCAGCCAAGAGCGCAAAGGCCATGACTACCAGGTCATGACCCACAAATACATCACCCCGCTGGTCGATTTCGCTGATTGCGTCCCGGTACTTGTGCCCACCTGCTGTGGCACCGAAGACCTCGAGACCTATCTGGACATGGCCGACGGCGTATACCTGACCGGTGCCGGCAGCAACATCGAGCCGAGCCTGTATGGCCAGGAAAACCAGACCCCAGGCAAAGGCCAGGACGTCAACCGCGACCTGTTCGATATTCCGCTGGTCAAGGCAGCGCTAAAGCGTGGCCTGCCCATCTTCGGCATCTGCCGCGGCATGCAGGAAATCAACGTCGCCCTGGGCGGCGATATCTACCAGAAGGTTTACGCCGAACCAGGCTACAACGACCACCGGGAAAACCCGGAAGATCCGGTCGACGTGCAATACGCTCAGGTGCATGGCGTGAAGATCAAGGCGGGCAGCTGGCTTCACGACGCCCTTGGCACCGACGAGATCCGCGTCAACTCGCTGCATGGCCAAGGCCTGCGTAACCTGGGTACCGGCATCGAACCGATCGCCCACGCCGAAGACGGCCTGGTCGAAGCGATTCACGCCCCGAGCATTTCGCCGTTCCTTTTCGCCGTACAGTGGCACCCGGAGTGGCAAGCGGCCAAGAACCCTGATTCGATCAAGATCTTCCAGGCCTTCGGCGATGCCTGCCGCGCCCAGGTGCGCAAATCCCAGATCAAGCGCCAACAGGCCGCCTGACACTCAGCTTCGTCAGTTTTGATCGCGGGGCGGCGCAAGGCCGCCCCCCGCTTCCCCGGTCACCCTCTGCTGGTCCCAGAACACTTCCCGTGGATGCGGGCGGCGGGCTTGCGCCTGTCTCCGCGATCTTTTTCACCCCCCAAGAGATACGATGACTGTTTAGTTGGTTGTCGTTAGCTTTTCTGCGCCTGGGATCCTGAGCGCCGCCGCGCTGCGCATCGCGAGCTGCGCACGATTCCGCCTCATCACAAATCCCCCGATAGGCCAAGTGCCGTAAAAATTTTCCGCAGAGGGACTAGTCATCCCACTAGTTGTACGATAACTTACCTCCAACGCAAAACAACACCCTTCACCCAAGCGCCACAGGATGCCAATAACAATGAATCCACAAGAACTGAAATCCATCCTCTCCCACGGCCTGCTGTCTTTCCCGGTCACAGACTTCAATGCCCAGGGCGACTTCAACCAGGCTGGCTACATCAAGCGCCTGGAATGGCTTGCCCCGTACGGTGCCAGCGCCCTGTTCGCCGCCGGTGGCACCGGTGAGTTCTTCTCCCTGGCCGCCAGCGAGTACAGCCAGGTAATCAAGACCGCCGTCGACACCTGCGCCACGTCTGTACCGATCCTCGCCGGCGTCGGTGGCTCCACCCGCCAGGCCATCGAATACGCACAGGAAGCCGAGCGCTTGGGTGCCAAGGGCCTGCTGTTGCTGCCGCACTACCTGACCGAAGCCAGCCAGGACGGTGTCGCCGCCCACGTCGAAGCGGTGTGCAAATCGGTCAACATCGGGGTGGTGGTATACAACCGCAACGTTTGCCGCCTGAACGCCGACCTGCTGGAAAAGCTTGCCGAACGCTGCCCTAACCTGATCGGCTACAAGGACGGCCTGGGTGACATCGAACTGATGGTGTCGATCCGTCGCCGCCTGGGTGACCGTTTCAGCTACCTGGGTGGCCTGCCGACCGCCGAGGTGTATGCTGCCGCTTACAAAGCCCTGGGTGTGCCGGTGTACTCCTCGGCGGTGTTCAACTTCATCCCCAAGACCGCGATGGACTTCTACCACGCCATCGCCCGCGACGATCACGCCACCGTTGGCAAGCTGATTGACGACTTCTTCCTGCCATACCTGGACATCCGCAACCGCAAGGCCGGTTATGCCGTGAGCATCGTCAAGGCAGGCGCGAAGATCGCCGGTTACGACGCAGGCCCGGTGCGTACGCCGCTGACCGACCTGACCGCTGAAGAATACGAAATGCTCGCAGCCCTGATGGACAAGATGGGCCCGCAATAAGCGGCCCCCGCGGCCTGCCATCGCCGCACCCGGAGTGGGCCACCCCACTCCGGCTACAACTCGTGAGCCCGCACAAAAATAACTAGTGGGAGTATTACCAGCATGCAAGCGACTAAAAAGACGCATGTGCGCTACCTGATCCTGTTCATGCTGTTTCTGGTGACCACGATCAACTATGCCGACCGCGCCACCATCGCCATCGCAGGCTCCAGCCTGCAGAAGGACCTCGGCATTGACGCCGTAACCCTCGGTTATATCTTCTCCGCCTTCGGATGGGCTTACGTTGCCGGCCAGATTCCTGGTGGCTGGTTGCTGGACCGCTTCGGCTCCAAGAATGTCTACGCCTTCAGCATTTTCACCTGGTCGCTGTTCACCCTGCTGCAGGGTTTTGTCGGCGGCCTGCCAGTGGCTTGGGCGGTCGTCACCTTGTTCACCCTGCGTTTCCTGGTTGGTTTTGCCGAAGCACCATCGTTCCCGGGTAACGCCCGCATCGTTGCGGCCTGGTTCCCCACGGCAGAACGTGGCACAGCATCGGCGATCTTCAACTCGGCGCAGTATTTCGCCACCGCACTGTTCGCCCCGATCATGGGCTGGATCGTTTTCAGCTTCGGCTGGGAGCACGTATTCGTGGTGATGGGTGCACTGGGCATCGTGTTCTCCATGGTGTGGCTGAAGACCATCTACAACCCCCGCCAACACCCACGCATCAGCCCCAGCGAACTTGAGCACATCGAGCAGAACGGCGGCCTGGTGGACATGGACCAGAAGCGCGGCAATGACGGCCCTAAATGGGGCTACATCAAGCAACTTTTGACCAGCCGCATGCTGCTGGGCGTATACCTGGGCCAGTACTGCATCAACGCCATCACCTACTTCTTCCTGACCTGGTTCCCGGTGTACCTGGTGCAGGAGCGCGGCATGACCATCCTCAAGGCGGGCATCATCGCCTCGCTGCCGGCAATCTGCGGCTTCATCGGCGGAGTGCTCGGTGGGGTACTGTCTGACTGGCTGCTGCGCCGTGGCAACTCGCTGACCTTCTCGCGCAAGCTGCCGATCGTCTGTGGCCTGCTGCTGTCGACCACCATGGTCTTCTGCAACTATGTCGAGGCGGAATGGATGGTGGTCGGCTTCATGACCCTGGCCTTCTTCGGCAAGGGCATCGGCGCACTGGGCTGGGCCGTGGTCGCCGATACCTCGCCCAAGCAGATCGCAGGGCTGTCCGGCGGCCTGTTCAACACCTTCGGCAACATTGCTTCGATCACCACCCCGATCGTCATTGGTTACATCATCAGCGCGACCGGTTCGTTCAAGTGGGCGCTGGTGTACGTGGGCGCCAACGCCCTGGTAGCGGTGTTCAGCTACCTGGTCATCGTCGGGCCGATCAAGCGTATTGAGTTGCGTGAGGATGCAAAGCCAGACGCTGAGCCTGCCGCCCCGGGCGAGCTGGCCAGCGCACGTCACTGAGTGAACACGCCCGCGCCGGCAATCCCGGTGCGGGCGGATGTACAAAGCCTGAGACCATCACAAACAGGGCCCGAACATGCAGTTGATCGAACATTCCGACTCGCCCCGCTACGTCCGCCTGCACGAGGACGATAACGTCGTGGTAGTGGTCAACGATGGCGGCCTGGGCGAAGGCGCGCGCTTCCCCGATGGGCTGACCCTTGTAGAAGGCGTGCCGCAGAGCCACAAAGTGGCCACCGTCCTCATCGCCAAAGGCGAGCCGGTGCGGCGCTATGGGCAGATCATCGGTTACGCCCTGGAAGACCTGCGCCAGGGCAGCTGGGTGCAGGAGAGCCAACTGGCCATGCCGTCTGCCCCGGAACTGGACAGCCTGCCGCGCTGCGATGCCGTACCTGCGCCCCTGCCTGCGCTGGATGGCTTCACCTTCGAGGGCTACCGCAATGCTGACGGCACCGTCGGTACCCGCAACATCCTGGGCATCACCACCACCGTTCAGTGTGTGACCGGTGTGCTGGAACATGCAGTCAAGCGCATCCGCAGCGAATTGCTGCCCAAATACCCCAATGTCGATGACGTGGTCGCCCTCACCCACAGCTATGGCTGCGGCGTGGCGATCAACGCCCGTGATGCCTACATCCCGATCCGCACCGTGCGCAACCTGGCACGCAACCCCAACCTGGGTGGCGAAGCGCTGGTCATCAGCCTGGGCTGCGAGAAACTGCAGGCCGGCCAGGTGATGCACGACAACGACCCGTCGGTAGACCTCAGCGAGCCCTGGCTGTATCGCCTGCAGGATGCCAGCCTTGGCTTCACTGAAATGATCGAGCAGATCATGGGCCTGGCCGAGACGCGCTTGCAGAAGCTCGACAAGCGCCGCCGCGAGACCGTACCGGCCAGTGAGCTGATCCTGGGCATGCAGTGCGGCGGCAGCGATGCATTCTCCGGCATCACCGCCAACCCGGCGCTGGGCTATGCCGCCGACCTGCTGGTGCGGGCCGGCGCCACTGTGCTGTTCTCGGAAGTGACCGAGGTGCGCGACGCCATCTACATGCTTACCTCCCGCGCCGAAAACCAGGCAGTCGCCGATGCGCTGGTGCGCGAAATGGACTGGTACGACCGCTACCTTCAGCAAGGTGCGGCCGACCGCAGCGCCAACACCACGCCAGGCAACAAGAAAGGCGGCCTGTCCAATATCGTCGAAAAATCCCTCGGCTCGATCGTCAAGTCCGGCAGTGGCGCCATCCAAGGCGTGCTCGGGCCGGGCGAGCGGGTAAACCGCAAGGGCCTGATCTTCTGCGCAACGCCCGCCAGCGACTTTGTCTGCGGCACCCTGCAGTTGGCGGCCGGGATGAACCTGCACGTATTCACCACTGGCCGCGGTACCCCGTACGGCCTGGCCATGGCGCCGGTCGTCAAGGTGTGCACCCGTTCCGAACTGGCCCAACGCTGGCCGGACCTGATCGACATCGACGCCGGGCGCATCGCCAGTGGGCGCTCAAGCATCGAGGAATTGGGCTGGGAGTTGTTCCACTACTACCTGGACGTGGCCAGCGGCCGCAAGCAGACCTGGGCAGAACAACACCGGCTGCACAACGACATCACCCTGTTCAATCCGGCGCCAATCACCTGATGGTTCGGCCTTGCCCGGTACTTCAATGGCGCACGCCCGCCTGTGGGAGCCAGCTTGCCGGCTTGCACAGGTCATGCGACACCCACTGATCAACCCTTCCACACACAGGAGCACACCATGCCTGAGATTCTTGGCCACAACTTCATCGCCGGCCAGCGCAGCGCCGCTGGCGAGCAACGCCTGCAGAGCCTGGACGCCACCACTGGCGAGGCCCTGCCCTACAGTTTCGCCCAAGCCACCGAGGCCGAGGTGGATCAAGCGGCCCAAGCGGCGGCAGCGGCCTTTGCCGAATTCCGCCAGCTGGCCCCGGCGCGTCGTGCCGAGTTCCTCGACGCCATTGCGGCGGAACTGGACGAGCTGGACGACGCCTTCGTCGCCGTGGTCTGCCGTGAAACCGCCCTGCCCGCCGGGCGCATCCAAGGTGAGCGTGGCCGCACCAGCGGCCAGATGCGCCTGTTCGCCCAGGTGCTGCGCCGTGGCGACTACCTCGGTGCCCGCATCGACCTGGCCTTGCCCGAACGCCAGCCGCTGCCCCGCGTGGACCTGCGCCAGATGCGCATCGGCGTGGGCCCGGTCGCCGTGTTCGGCGCCAGCAACTTCCCGCTGGCCTTCTCCACCGCAGGCGGTGATACCGCTGCAGCCTTCGCCGCCGGTTGCCCGGTGGTGTTCAAGGCGCACAGCGGGCACATGGCCACGGCCGACCTGGTCGGTGCGGCCATCGTCCGCGCTGCCGAACGCACCGGCATGCCCAAGGGCGTCTTCAACATGGTGTTTGGCGGTGGCGTCGGTGAGTGGCTGGTCAAGCACCCTGCCATCCAGGCGGTCGGCTTCACCGGCTCGCTCAAGGGCGGGGACGCTCTGTGCCGCATGGCCGCCGAACGCCCGCAACCCATCCCGGTATTCGCCGAGATGTCCAGCATCAACCCGGTGATCATTCTGCCGGGCGCGCTGGCCAAGCGTGGCGACGCCATTGCCCGCGAGCTCGCCGGTTCCGTGTGCCTGGGTGCTGGCCAGTTCTGCACCAACCCGGGCCTGGTGATCGGCCTGCAATCGCCACAGTTCAGCCAGTTGCTCGCCGACCTCGGCCAGCACCTGGACCAGCAAGCCGGCCAGACCCTGCTCAACGCCGGTGGCCTGCGCAGCTACGTGGGCGGCCTGGAGCACCTGCAGGCCCACGCTGGCATCGAACACTTGGCAGGCCAGCCTCAGGAAGGTAGCCAGGCGCGGGCACAACTGTTCAAGGCGGATGCCCGTTTGCTGGTGGACGCCGACCCGCTGCTGCAGGAAGAAGTGTTCGGCCCGACCACCGTTGCCGTTGAAGCTCAGGACAACGCGCAGCTGCGCGCCGCCCTGCTCGGCCTGCGCGGTCAGCTGACCGCCACGCTGATCGGTGAGCCCGAAGACTTCGAAGCATTTGCCTGGCTGGTACCGCTGCTGGAAGAAAAGGTTGGCCGCATCCTGATCAATGGCTACCCGACCGGTGTGGAAGTGTGCGACGCCATGGTCCACGGCGGGCCTTACCCGGCCACCTCCGATGCCCGTGGTACGTCCGTCGGCACCCTGGCCATCGACCGCTTCCTGCGCCCGGTGTGCTACCAGAACTACCCGCAGTCGCTACTGCCTGAGGCACTGCGTGACAACAACCCGCTGGGCCTGCGCCGGTTGGTGAATGGGCAGTGGAGTGACGGGGCGATCTGAACGCCCTGATGCGATGAAAGCCCCGTATTTGCGGGGCTTTCTTTTGAGTCTTGCATTGGATTTACCGGCCCTGTCGCCGGCAAGCCGACTCCCACTGGGTTAGCGCTGAGCTTGAGAGCAGCGGGGTATCTGTGGGAGCCGGCTCGCCGGCGATAGGGCCAGCACAGCCACCGGTGAATTCAAACCCCTTGCGCCTCAGCCTCCGCATGCGCCTGGCGCAACCGCTCACGGCTGTTGCTCAGGTGCATGCGCATGGCCATCTTGGCCCCTTCGCTGTCGCTTCGGGCGATGGCTTCGTAGATCGCCTCGTGCTCATGCATCAATCGGCCCATGTAGTGCGCCTGGTCATCATGCGCCAGGCGCGCCGAGTTGAGCCGGGTACGCGGGATGATGCTGGTACCGAGGTGGTTGATGATGTCGGCAAAGTAGTGGTTGCCGCTGGCCTGGGCGATACGCAGGTGGAACTGGAAGTCCGCCGACACCGCATCGGTGGCATGGGCGGCACCCTCGTTGAGTTCGTCCAGCGCCGCACGCATGCCTGCCAGCTCTTCATCGCTGCGCCGTTGCGCCGCAAGGCCTGCCGACTCGATCTCCAGGGCGATGCGCAGCTCCAGTACCGCCAGCACCTCACGCAGCGTGACCACGGTGGCCGGGTCGATGCGAAAGCCCCCCGTGGCAGGCGTGTCCAGCACAAAGGTGCCGATGCCGTGGCGGGTCTCGACCTGCCCGGCGGCCTGCAGCCGCGAGATCGCCTCACGCACCACGGTACGGCTCACGCCCTCCTCGGCCATGATCTGCGATTCGGTCGGCAGCTTGTCGCCGCGCTTGAGCTGGCCGCTGCGAATACGCTCGGTCAGCACCGTGACCAGTTCCTGGGCCAGACTGCGCGGCTTGCGCCGGGTCTTTGCCTGTACCTGTTGCTCTGTCATGCCCTGTGTTTCACCTTGAAAGACAGCCGACATCATAGCGCAAGCAGTTGTACGATCACATACACCCGACGGGGTATTTATCAACGCAACGCGGCCGGCATAGAGCGTTGCCTGAAATAAGGAGTGTGGCAGCGAGCCTGCCTGCGAAGAGGCCAGGACAGACTGCATCCATCTCGGTACTGTATACGCATCGTTTGGTCACTCCATGGAAGGAAAACCGCTGATGAATACCTTCGACCGCTGCCTGCTCTGCTGCGGGCTGATCATCCCGTTCTGGCTGCTGCTTGGCGTTTGGTTCACCGCCCAAGCCTACCCGGGCTACGATCATCTGCAGCAGGCCATGAGCCAGCTGGGCGCGGTGGGCGCCCCAACCCAACGCTGGTCACCCCTGCTCAACAACTTCCCGCTCGCTGTGCTGTTTACCCTGTTCGCCTGGGGGCTGACCCGGCGCTGGCGAGGCTCGAAGCTCGCCCTTGCCAGCGCGGCACTGGTATTGCTGCATGGGCTCGGCAGCCTGGGCACCGGCTTTTTTCCCTGCGATCAAGGCTGTGCGCCTGCGCAAGCCTCCCTGTCCCAGCAACTGCACAACGCGTCCGGCTTGCTGATGTTTCTCTCGTTGACCCTGGCCAGTGCGCTTTGGGTATGGGGCGGGAAAGGCGTGGCCGGCTCGCGTGCGTTAGGGGCATTTTCCCTGATTTGTGTGGTGGCTGCGGTAGCCACTGTCGTCCTGATGGCCCAGGCGGCGCAGAACGGTCGGTTGTTCGGCCTTTACCAACGCCTGAACTATGCCGTCTCGGTGGTTTGGGTAGCCGGGCTTGCCCTGCACTGCCTGCGGCCGACGCTGGCAAATCGCCTGCGCATCGCCACCACGTGACCTGCAACGTGCTGGCCCCCGGGCACTTGAAGCGAAGGCAAACTCCGTTCTTCTTCAGATGCTTAGGACAGCAACATGCGAGTATTTCTAGCAACGGTGGCCGGCTGTCTGCTGGCCACGACTGCCTTCGGCGCCCAGGCCAGAGCGCTGAGCCAGAATGACCGCCATGTTTGTGGTTGGGGTTCACAGATCGCCGCCGAGGCCCAGCAGGCCAAGCTTTCCGGCGTGACCCTGTATGCCACGCGCAAGAAACTACAGGTGCGCCGGTTCGCCAAACCATGGATGCGCATGACCGCCTTCGGCATCACTGAACAGACGTACAACAGCCGCTCACGGCTCAAGCCGGCAGCCATCAAGCAGACCTACTACGAGCAGTGCGTACAGCATGCAATTGCAAAGCGATAAAACTATATATATCAGTAGCTTATATAGCTTATTTAATGCTTTATCTGGAACAGGTCAGCCCTAGCGCCGCCATGGCGGGCCCTCCTTGAACTGCTCCGCGACCCATGCCTTGAACGCCCCCAACGAGGCCGTGTTCAAGCGTGCCGATGGTCGCACCAGATAGATCCCGGCCGCCGCATCCAACTCCCATTGCGCAAGTACCCGCACCAGGCGACCGGTGGCCAGGTCCTCGCCCATCAACCAGTCACCGCCAGCGAGTATGCCTACGCCACGACGCGCGGCCTCTAACAGGGCTTCGTTGTCGTTGCCGCGCAATGACCCACTGATCTTCACACTCACCTGAAGGTTTCCACGGGTGAGCCGCCATTCAGGAAATGATCGTAAGCCACTGAACCCCAAGCAATTGTGTTTTGACAAGTCTTCTGGTTTTGTCGGTTCGCCCTGGCGCGACAAGTAGGCCGGTGAGGCGCAGAGGATGCGGACGTGATCACAGAGCTTAGTGGCCACCAGGCGGTTGTCGGCCAGTTCACCGATGCGTATGGCAGCATCAAAACCTTCCCCAACCAAGTCGACGAAGCGGTCGGCATACTCGGCTTCCAGGGTCACCTGCGGATGGGCCAGGACAAAGTCCGCCAGCATGCCGCTCAACCAGCGCCGCCCCATCGCCGCAGGCAAGGCCAGGCGCAGGCGCCCGCGCACCGACGCCGCACCCTCGGTAGCCTCCTGCTCTGCCTCTGCTATCAGCCGGCTGGCCTCGCGCACACGCACCACCAGGCGTTCGCCCTCATCGGTGAAGCGCAGTTGCCGAGTGGTGCGTTCCACCAGGCGAATGCCAAGGCGCTGTTCCAGTGCGCTGAGGCGTTTGGACAGTACTGTCGGGTGGCGCGCCAACTGGCGGCCGGCGGCCGAGAAAGAGCCCTGCTCGTGCAGGGCCAGCAAGGTGGCAAGTTCATCGGCGCGGCGGCTGTCAAAGGCGTCCATGGGAAGGCTCTGTGGCTGGGTCAGTCAAGTGGTGAGAATCAGCGCCCCTTCCGACAGCCCCTGTTCCAGGTCTTCGTGGGCCCTGGCTGCTTCGGCCAACGGGTAGCGGCGCCATACCCGTGGCTGGATGATACCTTCGGCGACTGCCGACAGCACGTCGCCTGCGCGCTGCTGGTATTCCTCCACTGTGCGGGTATGGGCGGCCAGCGATGGCCGGGTCACGTACAACGAGCCTTTAGCGTTGAGGGTGCCAACCTCGATCGCTGCCGGGGTGCCCGTGGTCGCACCGAACGATACCAGCAGCCCACGCAGGCGCAGGCTGTCCAGGGACGCTTGCAGCGAGACCTTGCCGACACTGTCATACACCACATCCACGCCTTGGCCCCGGGTGAGTTCATGCACCTGACCAGCCAGCGTCGCAGCATCGAACACCAGCACATGGTGACAACCCGCTGCCTGCGCGCGCGCCATGCTTTGTGGTCGAGATACCACGCCAATCACCGTTGCGCCCAGGTGCCGCGCCCACGGTACCATTAGCTGGCCGAGCGCGCCGGCGGCGCCATAAAGCAGTATCTGGGTGCCGGGCCCGACCGGGTAAGTCGTCTTGAGCAGGTATTGTGCAGTGATCCCCTTGAACAGGATGGCAGCGGCAGCTTCATAGCTTACCTCGTCCGGCAGATGCACCAGACGCTCGGCAGGATACAACCGGGCGCTCGCATAGCCGCCCACGGGGCCTGTGGCATAACCGACACGGTCGCCGACCTTAACATTGTGTACACCCTCACCCATCGCGACGACGCGACCGGCACCCTCCAGGCCTAGCCCCGATGGCAGTAGCAGCGGTGCACCGCCTTGACGCTGCAGCACATCCAGCGGATTGACGCCTATGGCGGCTTGCTCCAGCCAGACCTCGCCAGGCCCTGGTCGTTGGATTTGCAGGGGTTGCAGGCGCATGACGTCGGTAGCGCCGGTAGCGCTCAACACAATTCGGGTCGCCATGTTCGATTCCTTGAGGGAGTGAAAGACCGACTCAGGCTAATTAGTCGGCAGGAATCGAACAATCAGGTTGGGTGCAGATGATTCCTGCACCCGATGAAGCAAAGTGTTATCAGCAGCCCGTCAGTGCCGCTGGCCGGCGCTCACCGGCAAAGAACAATGGGCGCAGACGCACGCCGATCATGTTCCCGGTGTAGGCCGCAATCAGCCACAGCCAGCCATGCACGCTACCCGAAGCGATGCCGCTGAAGTAGGCGCCAATGTTGCAACCATAAGCCAGGCGCGAACCGTAGCCCAGCAGCAGGCCACCGAGCACTGCGGCTATCAGCGAGCGCAACGGGATGTTCAGGCTCGGCGCAAAACGCCCGGCCAGGCCAGCCGCCAGCAGCGCACCCAGCACGATGCCAAGGTCCATGACGGTGGTCACGTCTTGCCACAACGGGGCTGCCAGCGCCTTGGCGTTGGCCGGCGACTGCCAGAACACCCAGCTGCCGACGTCCACACCCAGGCTGGAGAGGGTCTTGGCGCCCCACAGGGCAAAAGCGGAGGTAATGCCCCACGGGCGCCCGGCCAGGGCCAGGGTGGCGTAGTTCAGCAAGGCCAGGGCAATAGCGCCCCACAGCAACGGCCATGGGCCACGCAGGAAGCGTCGCAGGCCTTGGTGCTCACTGCTCACAGGGGCTTCGAGGCCGCCGTGGCGGCGCTTTTCCAGTACCACCGTGGCCCAGGCGATCATCGCGAACACCGCCACGCTGGCCAGCAGCGCCGGCGCTACCCCCCAGGCCTGGACGATCGAGGTGGCCGGCAACGATGGCAAGGCGAACCACCAGTCGGCATGGTGCGTGGCAGTGACCGAGCCGATGATGAAGAACAACAGCGTCACCAGCATTCTGGCGTTGCCTCCGCCGACGGTGAACAGCGTGCCCGAGGCACAACCGCCGCCCAGTTGCATGCCGATACCGAAGATGAACGCGCCAAACACCACAGAAACCCCAGCTGGCGCCACCAGCCCGGTCACCGGGTTGCCAAACAGGCTGCCAGCCGACAATGCCGGGAAGAACAGCAGCACGGCCAGGGTCAGCATGACCATCTGCGCACGCAGGCCGGCGCCTCGTCGTTCGTTGATGAATACGCGCCAGGCCGAGGTGAAACCGAACGCTGCGTGGTAGAGCGTCAGCCCCAGGGCGGCGCCGACGATCAGCAGCAGTACCTGCTTGAACCCGGCATTGAGGTTGAGGAACCAGGCACCAGCCAGCAGCAGGGCCAAGGCAATCAAGGGGGCGCCCAGGCGGCGCGGTTCGGGTGTTGCGGTTGCGGAAAGACCCATCGGAATGCTCGGATTACTGTAAAACGGGGGGGCGATTATAGCGCCGGGGTTCGATCAATGCTGCTTTGGGTGGCCTTCATCTGTGGCAGGGGGGCTGCGCGCTCGGCAGTGCGCACATCTGTTAGGCTGATACGAAGCCCCAAGAAGCCACCCTGGCCATTCGCACCATGGATGAACTGCGCAAGATCGACCTCAACCTGCTGCTGGCCCTGCATGCACTGCTCAGCGAAAAACACGTGACCCGCGCTGCCATCCGCCTGCACCGCAGCCAACCGGCAGTCAGCCATGCCTTGGCGCAACTGCGCGCACATTTCGACGACCCGCTGCTGATCCGCCAGAACGGCCACATGGCCCTGACCGCACGCGCCCAGTCCCTCATCAAACCCTTGCAGGACGCGCTGGGCAGCCTCAACAGCCTGCTGGCCACCCCACGCTTCGACCCCGCTCTGGCTCAGCGCAGGTTCCGCCTGTCGTTGTCCGATTACGCCTCGCGGATCATCCTGCCGCCACTGGTCCATCACCTGCGCCAGGCAGCACCGGGCGTAGACCTTGCCATCAGCCAGGCCAGCCGCGAGGCGATGATGGCGCAGTTGCTCGATGGCGAACTTGACCTCGCCTTGGGCATCTTCCCCGAGCTGCCGCAGGGCATTACCGCACTGACACTGTTCGAGGACAGCTTCGTCAGCATCGCCGACCGCCAGGTGCTGCCGGCCAAAGGTGGCCTTGCCCTGGATGACTGGCTGGCACGGCCGCACGTGCTCATGGCCATGCGCCCGGACGCCCATGACGAGATCGAGCGCGCGCTGGGTGAACGGGGCCTGCGCCGGCGCATTGCCCTGGCGCTGCCGCACTGGAGCGCCGCCGTCGAAGTGCTCGGCGGCACCGACCTGATCCTTACCGTGGCCAAGCGCGCGGTGGGCCCGATGCGGCCACACAAGGGCCTGCGCCAGTTCGCTCCGCCCTTGCCAATTCCGAACCTGGCCTATCAGCAGGCATGGCACACCAGAAAAGACAGTGATCCAGGGCATCGATGGCTGCGGGAGACGGTCTGGGCCTGTTGCCAGCCCGGTCGCTGATCAGCCTTCGGGCTGTTTGACGATGGCCGTCTTGGCAGCCGCCGGGCTTGCGGCCCAGGTGCTCTGCACCAGGAACACCCCGACGAGTATCAGAACCACCCCCGCAAGCCTTGGCAGGCTCACCGGTTTGCTGGCAACGCCCATCAGGCCGAAGTGGTCGACAATCACCGACGTCAGAATCTGCCCCGCCACCACCAGCACCAGAAAGCCCGCGGTGCCAAGCTTGGGGGTCAAGGCGGCGGCAGCGGCGACGTACAGTGCGCCAAGCACCCCGCCGATCCACAGCCACCATGGGCCTTGCAATGCTTTGCCCAGGTCAGGCAGCGGTACCCGTAAAACCAGCAAGGCTGCGATGACCACAATGGAACTGACCGTCAATGATGTGAACGCGCCCCAAAGCCAGTGCCCGAGCGCACGACCGACGGCCGCGTTGCTGGCGGCCTGATAGGGCAGCACGACTCCGGCGAGCAGCGCCAAAACCAAGGGAAGAAACGCAATAAGCAGGGCCTTGTTAGGCATGGATGCACTCATCTGAAGACAGGGTCGGTACATCATCTGAAAATCGACGGGCGTTATGGAAATCGAAATCCTGCACTCGGATTATTCGCCATATGGATGATGGATACCGATCGATGACGCCGGCCTTTTCGCGAGGTCGCCCGCGAAAAGGCCGGCGAGAGGTCAGCGGGATGTCTCGATCCGCAGTACTTCGGTGTAGATCGCATCGACCGTCTGGTCGACCTTGAGGTTTTTCATTCGGGCCTGCAGTTCAGGGTCCTCGACCTTGACCACCTGCAACTTGCCTTCCGGCGGTAGCAGGCTCACCTCATGGGTCTTGAGGTCGATCTTCTTGATCTGCGACGTTACCCGCACCTGGCGGAATGCCTCACCGCCCGGGTTGGGGTTGTCCTTGGTGGCGCGGATGGTTCCAGACTCATCGCTGGCTTTGGGCGCCCCGCCCACCTCTGTGTTGAGTACATAGGCCACCGCACGGGTCACGTAGATATCGACCTGGTCACCGACTTTGAGGTTGGGCAGCGCCTTGGCCTTTTCCGTGAGCTGGAACGTCACGTCCTTGTCGTCAGGGCCTTTGACCGTGACCTGCCGGTTGGCCTGGTCGATGGCGGTGACCTGTGTGGTCACATGACTTTCCAGTGCTTCACTGGCAATGGGTATATCGGCAGCCTGCACCGTGTAACTGGCGGTACCGACGAGCGTGGCAAGCGCAACAGCGCGAGCGAGTGTACAAAGAGCATTCATAGGCCTGCTTCCCTGTGTTCAAGACCGGACAGGCGCGTGAACGCTTCACGCGCCGCTCCTACACCATAGCTGGACTTACCGATTGCGCGTGACCCGCCATACGGTATTGGCCAAATCATCGGCGATGATCAGTGCCCCCCGAGGGTCAACCGTCACACCGACCGGCCGGCCGCGGGTCTGGCCATCCTCGGCCCGGAAGCCGGTGGCGAAGTCGATCGGTTCACCGGCAGGCTTGCCGTTGCTGAACGGCACGAAGATCACCTTGTAGCCCACAGGGTTTGGCCGGTTCCAGCTGCCGTGCTCGCCGACGAACACGCCGTCGGCAAAGCGCTCGCCCATGGCCGGTATGGAAAAGTCCACGCCCAGCGCGGCCACATGCGAACCGAGGCTGTAATCGGGCTTGATTGCGGCAGCCACCTTGTCCGGGTTCTGCGGTTTCACCCGCTCATCGACATTCTGCCCCCAGTAGCTGTAGGGCCAGCCATAGAAGCCACCTTCGCGCACCGAAGTGAGGTAGTCCGGCACCAGGTCCGGGCCCAGTTCATCGCGCTCGTTGACCACGGTCCACAGCTGCCCGCTGCCAGGCTGGATGGCCAGCGCCGTCGGGTTACGCAAGCCGGTGGCGTAGGGTTTGTGCGCGCCAGTGGCAGCGTCGACCTGCCAGACCATGGCGCGATCGACTTCGGCTTCCATGCCCCGCTCGGTGATATTGCTGTTCGAGCCGATACCCACATACAGGTAACGGCCATCGGGG
The DNA here is from genome assembly GCF_009933855.1 of Pseudomonas sp. SG-MS2. NCBI lineage: Bacteria > Pseudomonadati > Pseudomonadota > Gammaproteobacteria > Pseudomonadales > Pseudomonadaceae > Pseudomonas > Pseudomonas sp. SG-MS2. The sequence goes on from NZ_MOMO01000237.1 coordinate 60,558, forward strand.
CTGATGGTCAGCGCCTTGGTCCAGTGGTGATTGATCTGGGCCGGCAGGTCGGTGACTTTGGTCGGCGGGCCGCCCGCCTGGGTCTGGCCTTCCTGATAGTCGAAACGCACCAGCGCGTCCTGGTTGGCCACGTACAGCTTGCCATCGGCAAAGGCCAGGCCATAAGGCGCGTTGAGGTTTTCGGCAAACACCGTCTGCACCTCGTAGGTGCCATCGCCGTCGGCGTCTCGCAGCAATGTCAGGCGGTTGCCACCCTTGACCTGGGTATTGCCCTTGGCCTTGATCTGGCTGGCGATGACATCCTTGGGCTTGAGCTTGGCCGCACTGCCGCCCCGGCCTTCGGCCACCAGAATGTCACCGTTGGGCAGTACCAGGCTCTGCCGCGGGATTTTCAGGTCAGTGGCAATGGCTGTGATGCTGTAACCCTCAGGCACGGTCGGCTTCTGCTCGCCCCAGTGTGCGGGCTGGGCGATCTTCATGCTCGGCAACAGGCCACGCTCGGGGGCCGGCAATTTCGGGTCGGGGCCCAGGGCCTGGGTAGCCTCGCCTTCCCCACCGCAGGCGCTCAACAACAGCGCTACACTCAATACAGGCAATGCATGCAAAGGTTTCATGCCGCACCTCCCGAACGCAGGTTGCTCATACCCAGCCAGGCCGCCACGCAGGCCAGCACGGTCACGATCAAAGACAGCACCAGGCCCGCTGGCATCACTGCCCAGGCATCCTTGGCGTGCTCGAAGGCATTGACCAGCCCTAGTACCCAAGTCACCAGCAACAGCAAAAAGTAAAGCGTCGGCCGCCCGCCCTTGCGCTCGGCGCGGACCAGGTTGGCCAGCGCGAACAGCAACGTCAGCCCGCAGAACAGCAGGCCGCCGGCAATCAACCAGGAGGCGAAGTTGCTCCACTGGATCTGGTAGCTCTTGAAGTAGGCAATGTCACTCAGCAATGCGCCAAGAAACAGCGGGACCGTGCCGGCCAGCAGGATTGCGTGCAGCGGGCTGGGCGTGCATCGGTAGAGGGTTTGCTCGGTAGCGGTCACGGCGCCTCCTTACTCAGTCAGTGACCCGGGCTGGCGGACAGGCGCGAGTGCCCGGTCCGTCAGGCGTGCGCAGGGTGCGCTTAGCAAAGGATCACCTTGACGTCCGGTTAGTTCACCGCTTGGCTTGATAGAAATATCCTGAAAGACTTCACCCCCTTTCCACCAGAGGCAAATGGCATGAGCGCTGATAAAGCACGACCGTACGCGTTGTGGGCCGCACATGCCCTGCTTGGCCTCAGCATGGCACTGACTGCCGGATGTTCGAACAAGCACAGCCAGGCTCGCTACCAGACAGCGGCATTGGGCTCGAACTGTTTCGCCAAGGCCGTGCCCACTATGGGAGAAGGCGGCCTGGCGTGGGGCGATACCTTGAGCATGGCCCGCCACAAGTCGATGAACAATTGCATCCGCTATGCCGGCCGGTCCGGCGGAACGCCCAGGACCTGCCAGGTGGTCATGGCCAAGTGCAAGAACTAGCGGCTGCCCGGTTCCGCCCCCTCAAGCCGGGCGTCCAGCACGGCTTCCAGATCCGCCAGTTCGATTTCACCGCCGGCCTCCAGCAGCGCACACCGTTTTGTACAGTCGATGATCACGCGTATGCCGTCGCACGCGCGGTGGCTTGGGTACTTGCGCAATGCCAGTTCGACGGTCGAGCCGCTATGCCAGGTGCTGACGTCCGCTGACCAACAGGCATCCTGGAAACTCAGCAGGCAAGTGCCTTGGTGGGTATCGAGAACACGCGGGGAATAGACCCAATGCGTATTTCCAGCCTCCCACGGCCTCACCATTACCCGGTAGTGGTCATCCGCTGAGCGGGACTGCACCTCGTCTTCGACTGCAGGCTGGCCATTGGCGGCCACGTAGCGGTCGAAAGCATTGACCTGTCCCGCCGTACGGCAGCCTTCCGAGTAATAGGCCACGTGCTGCCTGTACCGGGCAAATTCGGCGCACTGGGCGCCATCGGCGAACAAGGAGGCGATAGCAGCGCTCTGCACCAACCAGTAGATCTCATCCGAACCTTCGTGGGCTTTGCTGCTGCCCAAGGTGATTGCCTGGCCCAGCAGATCGCTGGCCAGGCGCCGGCCTTCATGACGCACTGCGTCATCGGCCAGCGGCGCGGACCTATTAGCCGCTTGCGCCATTAAGGCCGCGTAGCGCAGGTACAGGGCCTCGCCAATCAGGCCCGGTGCGGGGTAATCGGGAAGAGGCAGGTCGAGCGGCTCGAGCCTTGTCACACCGCCTTGGCCCGGGCGGCATGCAGTTTCTTGTAGCTCTCGATCAGGCGCAGGTGGCGGTCCAGCCCCTCCAGCTTCATGCTGGTCGGGGTCAGGCCATGGAAGCGCACGCTACCGTCCACCGAACCCAGCACTGCATCCATGCGCAGGCTGCCGAACATGCGGCGGAAATTGGCCTCGTAGTCCTCCATCTGAAGCTCATCATCCAACACCACTTCCAACACCACATTCAGGGCCTGGTAGAACAAACCGCGCTCGACAGTGTTGTCGTTGAACTGCAGGAACGCCTCGACCAACTCCTTGGCGTCCTCGAAACGCTTCAGCGCCAGGCAGATCAGCAGTTTCAACTCAAGGATGGTCAACTGGCCCCACACCGTGTTGTCATCGAACTCGACACCGATCAGCGTGGTGATGGTGGTGTAGTCGTCCACCTCACAGTTGTCCAGGCGCTTGAGCAGCGCACGCAATGCACGGTTGTCCAGGCTGTGCAGGTTGAGGATGTCGGCACGGAACCCCAGGGCACGGTTGGTGTTGTCCCAGATCAGGTCCTCGACCGGGTAGATCTCCGAGTAACCCGGTACCAGGATGCGGCAGGCGTTGGCGCCGAGGTTGTCGTACACAGCCATGTACACCTCTTTGCCCATGCCCTCGAGGATGCCGAACAGGGTCGCGGCTTCCTGGAGGTTGGAGTCTTCGCCATGGCCGGAGAAGTCCCACTCGACGAATTCGAAGTCGGCCTTGGCGCTGAAGAAGCGCCACGACACCACACCGCTGGAGTCGATGAAGTGCTCGACGAAGTTGTTCGGCTCGGTCAGCGCGTGGCTTTCGAAGGTCGGCTGCGGCAAGTCGTTGAGCCCCTCGAAACTGCGGCCCTGCAGCAGCTCGGTAAGGCTGCGTTCCAGCGCCACCTCCAAGCTTGGGTGCGCGCCGAACGAGGCGAACACGCCGCCGGTACGCGGGTTCATCAAGGTCACGCACATGACCGGGAATTCACCGCCCAGCGACGCGTCCTTGACCAGCACCGGGAAGCCCTGCTCTTCCAGCCCCTGGATGCCTGCGACGATGCCTGGGTACTTGGCCAGCACCTCCTGCGGCACATCCGGCAGGCACAACTCGCCCTCAAGGATTTCACGCTTCACGGCCCGTTCGAAGATCTCCGACAGGCACTGCACCTGCGCTTCGGCCAGGGTATTGCCTGCGCTCATGCCGTTGCTGAGGAACAGGTTTTCGATCAGGTTGGACGGGAAGTACACCACCTGCCCGTCCGACTGGCGCACGAACGGCAGCGAACAGATGCCACGCGCGGTATTGCCCGAGTTGGTGTCATACAGGTGCGAACCACGCAGCTCGCCGTCCGGGTTGTAGATCTGCAGGCAGTATTCGTCGAGGATCTCCGCTGGCAGCGCGTCCTTGGGGCCCGGCTTGAACCACTGCTCGTTGGGGTAGTGCACGAACGGCGCGTTGGCGATGTCCTCGCCCCAGAACTGGTCGTTGTAGAAGAAGTTGCAGTTCAAACGCTCGATGAATTCACCCAGCGCCGAGGCCAGCGCGGCCTCTTTGGTCGAGCCCTTGCCGTTGGTGAAGCACATCGGCGACTGCGCATCGCGCACGTGCAGCGACCAGACGTTGGGCACGATGTTGCGCCACGAGGCGATCTCGATCTTCATGCCCAGCCCGGCGAGCAGGCCCGACATGTTGGCGATGGTCTGCTCCAGCGGCAGGTCCTTGCCGGCGATGTAGGTGGTGGTGTCGGCCACCGGCATGAGCAGGCCCTGGGCGTCGGCATCGAGGTTGTCCACCTGCTCGATGATGAACTCGGGACCGGTCTGTACCACTTTCTTGACCGTGCAGCGATCGATGGAGCGCAGGATGCCCTGCCGGTCCTTCTCAGAGATGTCCTCCGGCAGCTCGACCTGGATCTTGAAGATCTGGTTGTAGCGGTTCTCGGGGTCGACGATGTTGTTCTGCGACAGGCGGATGTTTTCGGTAGGGATATCCCGGGTCTGGCAGTACAGCTTGACGAAATAGGCGGCGCACAGGGCCGATGAGGCAAGGAAATAGTCGAACGGCCCCGGGGCCGAGCCATCGCCTTTGTAGCGGATCGGCTGGTCGGCGATCACCGTGAAGTCGTCGAATTTGGCTTCAAGACGAAGGTTGTCGAGAAAGTTGACCTTGATTTCCATGCGGGAACACCGTGATTTAAGCGTGCAAAACGAAATTGGCCGGCATTATCCGGTTTTTTCGGCTGGAAGTCCTGTTTGTCTGTGCCGCCCACCGCTGCGGCACTTGATTGCGCATTTCGCCGGATTGCTTGCCTGATTCTCTGAACCTGCCGTACACGGCAGGCCGCCGCTCACCCCGCTGTGCTAGCGTTTGCGGATTGGGGAACAACGTATTCCCTGCACGGCAACATAATCACAACCGATGATCAGCAGGTGAGCCATGGAACTTCGAATCAACCAGAAGACCTACCAGGTCGAGGCCGACGCCGACACGCCGTTGCTGTGGGTGATCCGCGACGACCTCGGCCTGACCGGCACCAAGTACGGCTGCGGCCTGGCACAGTGCGGCGCCTGCTCGGTGCTGGTGGACGGCAATGTGGTGCGCGCCTGTGTCACGCCGGTGGCCGGGGTGGTCGGGCGTGAAGTGACCACCATCGAAGCCATCGAGGCCGATGCGGTGGGCAAGCGCGTGGTGGCCGCGTGGGTCGAGCATCAGGTGGCCCAATGCGGTTACTGCCAGTCCGGGCAGGTGATGGCGGCTACCGCGCTGCTCAAGCACACCCCGCAACCGAGCGATGCGCAAATCGATGCGGCGATGGTCAACCTGTGCCGCTGTGGCACTTATAACGCCATCCATGCCGCCGTGCACGAACTCGCCCAAGGGGAGAAGGCCTGATGAATACGCCTGTCGATAACCCTGCAGCGCTGCTCGACCTGCCGCCGGGCGAAACGGTCAACCTGTCGCGTCGGCGTTTTCTCGCCGGTACCGCCGTAGGCGCCCTGGTCCTGGGCTTCGGCCTGCCGCTGGGCGTCAGCCGGGTCCAAGCGGCGACGGCCGCTGCCCAGGAACGCGGCACCCAGGTACCTGCATTCCTGGAAATCCGCCAGGACGGCACGGTACGCCTGCTCTGCCCGTTCATGGAAGGCGGCCAAGGCACCTACACCGCCATGGCGCAGATCGTCGGTGAAGAACTGGACGCGGACCCTGCCACGTTCGTGGTCGACAGTGCCCCGCCGGGCGAAGCCTACGTAGTGATGGAAAACGGCATGCGCATCACCGGCGGCAGCATGTCGGTGCGCATGAGCTACCCGACCATGCGCCGCCTCGGCGCCCTCGCCCGGGCCATGCTGCTGCAAGCCGCCGCCGAGCAATGGGGCGTACCGGTGAGCGAGCTGTCCACCGAACCTGGCAAGGTGCTGCACGCCGCCTCGGGCCGTTCGCTGGCCTATGGCGAACTGGCTGAACGGGCCATGGACCTGCCGGTACCGGACCCAGCGGGCATCACGCTGCGCGACCCCAGCCAGTTCCGCTGGATCGGCAAGCCGGTGCGCCGTGTCGATGCCTACGACAAATCCACCGGCAAAGCGCTCTACACCATCGACATCACGCTCGACGGCATGCTCCACGCCGCTGTGCAGCATGCCCCGCGCCTTGGTATGACCGTGGGCAGCATGCGCAACGAAGACCAGGTCAAGGCCATGAAAGGCGTGCACTCGGTGCATCAATTGCCAGGCGCCGTTGCCGTGGTGGCCGAACGCTGGTGGCACGCCAAGCGTGCGGTCGAGGCGCTGCAGGTGGACTGGCAGGAGCCAGGCGCCGACAGCCAGGTACGCGCGATGCCCGCCGACTTCTCCAGCGATGCCTGGCGCGAGCACCTGGCCGCCCAGACAGGCCCCGCCAAGGACGACGAAAGCGAAGGCGATGTGGCCGCAGCACTGGGCAATGCCAAGACCAAGGTCGAAGCCACCTACCACAACCAGTACCTCAACCATGCCCAGCTGGAGCCGCCGTCGGCACTGGCGCGCTTCAACCCCGACGGTTCGCTGGAGGTCTGGCTGCCCAACCAGGCGCCGGACATGTTCCGTGACGACATCGCCAAACGCACCGGCCTGGATCCTGCAAAGATCACCCTGCACTCGCCGCTTCTGGGCGGGTTCTTCGGTCGCCACTTCCTGTATGACTCGGCCAACCCTTACCCACAGGCCATCTTGCTGGCCAAGGCCGTCGGCCGCCCGGTCAAGCTGATCTGGAGCCGCGAGGAAGAATTCCTGCGCGATGTGCTGCGGCCGGTTGCAGTGGTCAAGTTCCGCGCAGGGCTGGATGCCGATGGCCTGCCAGTGGCCATCGAAGCGGTGAGTGCCACAGAGGGGCCGACCGAGGCCCTGGCGGGCAAGCAAGGCGAGAAAATCGACCCGACGGCGCTCGAAGGGCTGTCGGGCAAATCCTACGCCATCGCCAACAAGCGCATCGCACAGATCTACGTCAAGGGCCCGGCCATGCTGGGTTACTGGCGCTCGGTGGGCAACTCGCTGAACGATTTCTTCTATGAGTCCTTCCTGGACGAGCTGGCTGACAAAGGCGGTAAAGACCCCTTTGAGTTGCGCCTGCACCTGCTGCGCGACAACCCGCGCCTGACCAACCTGCTGCAAGCGGTGGGTGAACTGTCCGGTGGCTGGAAGCGCGGGCCGTTCACCGCTGCAGACGGCAGCAAACGGGCGCGTGGCGTGGCCATGGCTTCGCCGTTCGGCTCGGAGGCCGCCGTGATCGCCGAAGTATCGATCGAAGATGGCCAGGTCAAGGTTCACGACATCTGGCAGGCGATCGACCCCGGCAGCATCGTCAACCCAGCGATCATCGAAGCCCAGGTCAACGGCGCCGTGGCCCTTGGCCTGTCGCAGACGCTGGTTGAGGAAGCCGTATACATCGATGGCAAGCCGCGCGCGCGCAACTACGACCTGTATCCGATCCTGCCTGCCTCGCGCATGGCCCGGGTGCATGTGCGCATTGTCGAAAGCGGCGCGAAGATGGGGGGCATTGGCGAGCCGCCTTTGCCTGCGGTGGCGCCAGCAGTGGCCAACGCGGTGGCGCAACTCACAGGCCAGCGCATCCGCAGCCTGCCCATGAGCCGCCATACCTTCAGCTGACCGGACAAGGACCGCCCCATGACCCACAGTCGATTCGCAAGAACCGCAGGCTGGCTGGCGCTGCCGTGCCTGGTCGCTGCAGGCCTGCTGGCCTGGTATGTCACCCGTGAGCCCGCTTCGCCCTTCGTCACCGAACAGAACGCCAGCTTCGACCCGGCGCTGGTCAGCCGTGGTGAGTACGTGGCCAGGCTCAGCGACTGCGTCGCCTGCCACAGCCTGCCCGACAGCAAGCCATTTGCCGGTGGGCTGGAAATGGCCACACCGCTGGGGGCGATACACGCCACCAATGTAACTCCCGACCCCGCGACCGGCATCGGCCATTACAGCCTTGCCGACTTCGACCGCGCTGTGCGCCACGGCGTCGCACCGGGGGGCAGACGGCTGTACCCGGCCATGCCCTACCCCTCATATGCCAAGCTCAGCGATGACGATGTGCGGGCGCTGTATGCCTTCTTCATGAAAGGCGTACAGCCTGCACAACAGGCGAACATCCCCAGCGACATTCCCTGGCCACTGAACATGCGCTGGCCGATCGCGCTGTGGAACGGCGTGTTCGCAGCAGACGAACCTTATGCCGCCAAACCGGCGCAGGACGCGGTGTGGAACCGAGGCGCCTACATCGTTCAGGGCCCCGGCCACTGTGGCAGTTGCCATACCCCACGGGGCCTGGCCTTCAACGAAAAAGCCCTGGATGAAGGTGGCAAGCCGTTTCTGGCCGGCGCGCTGCTCGATGGCTGGTACGCACCCAGCCTGCGTGACGACCACAACACCGGCCTGGGCCGCTGGAGCGAGGCCCAGATCGTGCAGTTCCTCAAGCACGGGCGCAACCAGCATGCGGTGGTCTATGGGTCGATGACCGAGGCGTTCAACAATTCCACCCAGTTCATGAGCGATGACGACCTGGCAGCGATCGCCCGCTACCTCAAATCGTTGCCGGGCGACCCCCAACGTGACGGCGCGCCGTGGCAGTATCAGGCCGTGTCTGCCGGTGAACGCCTGAACAGCCCCGGCGCCCACACCTACGTGACCCGCTGCGCTACGTGCCATGGCCTGGATGGCAAGGGCCAGGCAGAGTGGATGCCGCCGCTGGCGGGGGCCACCTCGGCGCTGGCCAAGGAAAATGCTTCGGCGATCAACATCACCCTCAATGGCTCGCAACGTATCGTCGCCGCCGGGCTGCCGGATGCCTACCGCATGCCTGCGTTCCGCGAGCAGTTGTCGGACCAGGAGATCGCCGAGGTGCTGAGCTTTGTCCGCAGTACCTGGGGCAACCACGGCGGTGCGGTCGACGCGCAGGCCGTCAGCAAGCTGCGCGGGGATACCGACCCCGCCAGCAGCAGCCCGATCATCTTGCACATGCGCTGAGGAAACACTGTCAATGGAAAGCATCGACCTGTTGGTCCTGCGCACCACCCGTGACTGGCTCCAGGCCGGCGAACGGGTGCTGCTGGCGACCGTAGCCCGCACCTGGGGTTCGTCGCCCAGGCCGGTGGGCTCGATGATGGCCCTGCGTGGCGATGGCAGGGTCATTGGCAGCGTCTCCGGTGGCTGCATCGAGGATGACCTGGTGCACCGCTACACCACTGCCTACAACGGCGAAGGCATGCCGGAAGGGCCGCCGCGCGTGGTACGTTATGGCGTCAGTGCCGACGAGGCTCATCGCTTTGGCCTGCCCTGCGGCGGGACCCTGGAGCTGATACTCGAGTTCAGCCCTTCATTGCCCAGCCTTGAGCAGCTTCTGCCGCAGCTGGACGCTGGCAACCTGGTCCGTCGCGAGCTGGACCTCGGCACCGGTGGCGTAAGCCTGGCCGCCACGCACGCACCCGAGCAGTTCAGCTTCGATGGCCAACGCATGGTCAATACCCTGGGCCCCGGCTACCGCATGCTGCTGATCGGTGCCGGGGTACTGGCCGAGTACCTGGCGACCATGGCGCTGTTCAACGGCTTCAAGGTGGCCGTCTGCGACCCTCGCCGCGAATACATGGATGGCTGGAATGTCGCGGGCGTGGAGAAGATAGTCGGCATGCCGGACGATGTGGTCAGGGCCTTTGCCCCCGACCTGCGCAGTTGCATCATTGGCCTGAGCCATGACCCCAAGCTGGACGACCTGGCCTTGCTCGAAGCCTTGCACAGCACAGCCTTCTACATCGGCGCGATCGGTTCCCGGCGTAACAGCCAGCTGCGCCGCGAACGGCTGATCGAGCACTTCGGTGAGACGCAAGCCTCACTCGAACGCCTGCATGGCCCCATCGGTATCTATATCGGCAGCAAGACCCCTGCAGAGATCGCGGTCAGCGTCATGGCGCAGGTTCTTGCCATCAAGAACGGCGTTGCCTTGCCCAGCGCGGTCGATGTGACCAAGGCCAAGCGGGCTCGGGAAGCCAGTGCATGAGGTGAACGTGCGCCAATGCCAGCACACCGTGCCTCAATGCTGCCCGCCCGCTTGCTCCTGCTTCCAACGCTCCAGGTTCTTCGCCAGCAGCTGCCCAGGCAGCGGGCCAGAGACGATTTCCTTCATTTTTTGCGCCAGTTGCTCACGCAGCCTGGGCTGGTTGCACGGCGATGCATGGGACAGCGCCAGGTACAGGCCTTCACTGGACACCGGCGGATCGAGCACCTTCAACTGCTTGTCCATACCCAGCGTGCGCGCCAGCGCCATGCCGGGGTACTGCTCATAGATCAGGTAGTCGTTGCGCTTGTGCAGCAGCTTCTCGAACGCCTGCCTGGCACCGGGAACGGCTTCGAGCGTTAGGTTGGCCCTGGCGTAATCGTCGAACTCTTGGCCGTGGCTGTTGCTGACCAGGGTGCCGCCCTTGCGCCCCTTCAGATCTGACCAGCCACGGTAAGCAAAGGCAGCGTCCTGGCGCACCCAGACAACACTTGGCGTATGCAAGAACGGCGGGCTGATGAAGTCCGCCTCCTGCTGACGCGCCTGGGTCAGGAAGTAACCGGCCATCAAGTCGATACGGCCTTTGCGCACCTGTTCCTGAGCCCGCGACCATGGCCCGCCGTAGACCACCTGCATTTTCACACCGAGCGCCTGGCCCAGGTAGTCAAGCAGGTCGGCGTTGGCACCGATCAGTCGCTGGGGGTCGTTCGGGTCGCGCCACAAGTAAGGGGGATATTCCGGATTGCCGGTGGCCGTCAGTTGCCGACACACATCCTCCGCTGCCCAGGCCTGAGGCAACAGAATCAGGGAAAACGAAAGCAGCAAAGACCGGCCGGACCACCGCTCGACCATCTACAACCCTCGGTGCATGCGGCCTTAGGCGGCCAGCCGTGGTCGCGAAAGGCTGCCACATCCTGTGCACGTCTGCTGTACTGCTGCCCGCATGCTCTACAGAGTCTGGACGAGAATCCGCTGGCTGCCAGAAATTTATCCGGGCATGCGCGCCAAAGACCGCTTGGCGGCCGCCTGGAACACGCCGCGCAGTGCCTTGACTTGCTCTTCGGTGAGCGTTTGCGCGCAGCTCAGCCCCTGCAGGAAGCCTATGCCCCAGTTTTTGGTCTGATCCAGTTGCTGACGGTTTTCCGCTTCGGCGATATCGCCCAGATGCAGCGCGGCGTGGTGTTCGTAACGGTCACCCAGTGCCAACTTGCGCAGTTCACCCAGAGCGACCTTGAATTCAGCGGCGGCAACATCGTCCAGGCCCAGGTGCTCATACTGAAGCAGGCTCAGACGGTCGGTGGCGGTCATCTTCGAATCTCCGTTTCTCTATAAAAGGAGCAGTTGCAGGAAAGTCACCGACCAACCCAGAACGCTTCCAGGCGCCAGGTGATGGTGGTGTGGTAATGAGGGTTGTATACCATAGGTGGGGCCCATCGCCCTAGCGGTGTGCGCCGTCCGGTTGGCTGTAGCCACCAGGGGCGACTACCAGGCCCCTTTCACCGCCAGGTAGATACCCACGTCGCGCACGTCCACCGGAAAACGCCCGCTCGAGTACCTGAGGTTGATACTCGGCTCGTCGTCGACTTGGTCGCGGGCCGCAACCGGCAGCTATGCTGTCAGATGCAATTCCCATTCAGTGGAGGTGTGTCATGCGTCCGTTCACAGGGAGTTTCGTGCTGGTGCTGCTTTGCGTAGCCCCGGCACTGCAGGCCCAATCGGTAACCCCATTAAAAGGTCAGAGCAGCCAGCAGATGCAGCTGGATATCAATGAATGCAACACCGTGGCAGCCAACGCCGCGAACAACGCCGCAACTACCTCCAGCCCGAATGTGGGTGGCCGGGTCAAAGGCGCGGCTGTGGGGGCTGCAGCCGGTGCCGCTGGCGCGCAGGTACGCAGCAACCAGCATGAAGCGTTGTCTGACCGGGCCGGCGACGACGCTAAAGAAGAGTATCGGCAGAACCGTGCTGGGGAAGTGGCCGCTGCCGGAGCGGTCGTCGGCGGTTCCCGGCAACGCCAGGATCGCCGCGAGGATCGGCGCACCGAGGATCAGGCACAGAGCTCGGCGCAGGCCAGCGCCTACAGCGGTTGCCTGCAAGGGCGGGGATATCAGGTCAATCCTTGATCTGGGGCTGCCGGTTGGTTGGCAGACGAACATTGCCTAACCAACCGTGCGTCGCTTCACGCACGTGTTTCAACCGGTTTTCACCGCGAAGCGTTACCGACGGCGTTTCCACACTCACCTGCACATCCGTCGGCAACGCCCCCATCAACGCTGCCAGTGGCAACTGCCCCTGCCCCGGCAATAACCGCCCTTCACGCGCCTCCTGGATAATCAATGCCTCAGCCGGCGCAGTGAGCGGCGCATCGCACAGTTGCACCGCTCGCAGGTAGCGCGGGTCGACTTCGGCAAGTGCCGCTACATCCCCGCCCGAACGGAACAGATGCAGCGCATCCACCAGTACCGCGCTGTTGTCCTGCCCAGCCATGTTCAACACAGCCAGCGCCTGCTGCAAGGTCGCCACCGGTCTCCAGCGCATGAACTCCAGGTCTACACGCAAACCATACTCCTTGGCCATTTCACACAGCGCCGCAAAGTTGTGCGCAAGCCGCACACCGTCTTCATCATCCCCGGATACCGTGAGGCTGGTGGCACCCAGTTCAGCGCCTGCCGCCAGCAACATCGCACAATCGCCAACCTGCACCTGCGGCGTCAGCGAGACGAACTCTATGTCGGCAACGCCTACACCCTCACCTGCCATCACAGCCTTCAGCTCCCGTAGCGCCTGGCCACCAACCGCAAGCGGATATGCTTGCGCACCCGGCATCACCGGGTGCAGCCGCAACCCAACAGTGCTGAAACCGGCCCGGCCGGCTTCACGCACCAGCGCTTCAGGCGCAAGGTCCAGCGCTGTCAGGTGGGCAACCCCTAGCGGCTTCAATAAGTCGCCCTCCCGCCACTGAGGTCGAATACGAAGCCTGTGGTAAAGCTGCATTCCGGCCCGGCGATCCAGGCCACCATGTTGGCAATCTCCTCAGCCTTGAGGAAACGCCCCATCGGGATCTTGGCTTTGCTGGCCGCGATATGCTCCGCAGTCATCTCGGCCATCAACGGGGTTTCTACCATCGCCGGGGCGATGCAGTTGAGCGACACGCCATCCTGCGCCAGTTCCTTGGCTGCGGCCTTGGTGAAGGCGATGACCCCGGCCTTGGCAGCCGAGTAGCCGCTTATGTACTGCACGCCATCCTTGCCCGCCATCGACGCCACGTTGACGATCCGCCCATAGCCGCGCTCGCGCATATGCGGGATGGCCGTTCGACAGCAGTAGAAGACGCCGTTCAGGTCGATGGCGATGACCTTGTCCCAGGCTTCTGGCGGGTATTCCCAGGACGGTACCACCGGCCCATTGATGCCAGCGTTGTTGACCAGGATGTCGACCTGCCCCACACGCGCCAGTACGTCAGCGAATGCCGCCTCGACCGAGGCCAGCGAAGCGACATCCACAACCTGGCGCAGCACTGGCTCGAAACCGTTGTCGACGCTGTCCCAGCCATCCACCGCGAGGTCCCAGATCACCACCTGGGCACCGGCGGTGTGCAGCCGTTGGGCGATGGCCAGGCCGATGCCACGCATGCCGCCAGTGACGATTGCGGTTTGCCCTTGCAGGGGTTGGCTCATTGTTCAGCTCCTTTTTCAACACAGGGAATATCCGGCAGGCGACGCAGGTCGCGCACCATGAACAGGTAACACAGCGCGCCCAGCGCGGTGATCGAGGACACGAACACCAGGGCCCAGACGAATGACCCGGTGGCCGTCACGATCAGGCCGATGGTCAACGGGGTAACGATGCCGGCGGCGTTGGCGAACAGGTTGAACAGCCCGCCACTGAGGCCCAGCAAGCCTTTGGGCGCGATGTCGGAAACGATCATCCAGGCCAGGGCCGACATACCCTGGGCGAAATAGGCAATACAGAGGATGGCGATGACCAGCACGTCCGACTCGACATAGTTGGCCAGGACAATGACCGACGCGGTCAGCAGGCCGGCGATCACCGGCAGCTTGCGCGCCACATTTAGCGAGTAGCCGCGGCGCAGCAAGGCATCGGAGAGCCAGCCGCCGACCAGCGTGCCCAACGAAGCGGCGATGAACGGCAGCACCGCCACCCAGCCGACCTTGAGCCACGGCATATGCCGCTCGGTGACCAGGTAGGTCGGGAACCAGGTGAGGAAGAACACGTTGGTCGAGTTGCAGGCGAACTGCCCCAGGCAGATACCGAGCATGTTGCGGTGCTTGAGCAGCGCCGGGATCTGTGACCACTGGAACACCGTGGCTTTCTGGCCACCATCGACCACGCCACCGCCGACAGCGATATGGTCCAGCTCCGCCTGGTTGGCGGTGGTCGACTGGTGTGGCTCATGGTATTTGCGCCACCAGACCACGCCGTAGAGCACGCCCAGCAACCCGACCGCCATCAGTAGAAAGCGCCAGCCATAGGCGTGCAAGACCCAAAACAGCAACGGTGTCAGGAACGCAAGGCCGGTGTACTCGGCAAACGTGTAGATACCGGTCGCCCTGGCCCGCTCGCTTTGCGGGAACCAGGTCGCCACCACGCGGCTGTTGGTGGGGAAACACGGCGCTTCTGTCACACCGACCAGAAAGCGCATGCCCAGCAAGGACAGAAACCCCTGGGCCAAGCCCTGCAGGCCGGTGAACAGCGACCACAACGTCAGTGCCAACCAGTAAGTGAGCTTGGTGCCCAGCCGGTCGATCAGTATGCCGCCGGGGATCTGCGCCGCGGCGTAGGTCCATGAGAACGCCGAGAAAATCACCCCCATCATCGCCGCATTCAGCCCCAGATCGGCGCTGATGCTTGGCGCGGCGATGCCCATGACGCTGCGGTCCAGGTAGTTGATCATGGTGCCGCCAGAGATCAGCGCCAGGATCATGAAACGGGTACGGGTACGTTGCTGCTGGCGCGCAGGCGTGTCGAACACCCCGGAGCCGCTAGGCTGATCAGCATTCATGACAATTGCTCTCTTGTTATTGGAATGGCGAATGCGCAGGCGTCAGGCAAACCCGAACAGGCGCCTGGGGGTATCCCACATGATGGTTCGCCGCAGGTGCGGGTCTGGCATCAGGCGCTCGGCCAACTTCAGCAAGGGGCCGTAGTCCACCCGGGTTTGCTGGCGGATGAACGGCCAGTCCGAACCCCATACACAGGCTTGCGGACCAAAAGCGTTGATCAACTCGTGCACGAAGGCGCTGCTCTGCGCATGCAGGGCAGCAGTAGCGGCGAATTTCTGCATGCCCGAGAGCTTCACGCTGGCCCGCCCATGCCGGGCCAGCCTGAGCAGTGCCTGGAAGCCGGCCTGTTGGGTACCGGCCGCTGCATCCGGGCGCCCGCAATGGTCGATCAATACCCGCACCGCACTGCGCTCGATCAGGCCGAGCAATTCGACGAGCTGGTCTTCGCACACCTGGATCTGGGCGAACAGGCCAAGTTCGGCAAGCTTGCCGAACAACGGCCCGACGTCATGCAGGCTCGCCACGCCATACATCGCCGGGTTGAAGGCCACACCGACCACGCCCTGCTCATGCAGCGCGGCCAGTTGCTCGAGGCTGATGTGACGATCGACTACCGCTATGCCCTTGAAACGCCCCTGACCGCTGGCCAAGGCATGCAGCAGGCAGCGGTTGTCAGTGTGGTAGCCACTGTTGGGCCCCACCAACAAGGCATGACGCACGCCATAGGCATCCATCACCTGGTTGAACTGCTCCAGCGGCGCGACCTCCTGACCGGACGGTGTGTACGGCGCATCGGGGTGGTAAGCGAAGCGTGCAGGGTCAAACAAATGGTTATGGCAATCGATCTTCGGTTCATCAAAGATGTTCAAAAGCGGTTCCTTCAAGCGCCACTGCGCTTGCCTGCAGATCTTGTTATTGTTCGCCACCAGGGGCGACTTGCCTGGGTTCACGATACTGCGGGCGTAGCGATAGCGCTCATACACAGATGGCGAAGACCATAACCTAAGGTAATACTCATGCTTCCCGGCAAAGAAGGCAGCGACGCCAGTGCACTGGTGTTCAAACTGCGGCACATGGAGGTGTTCAGGGCGGTGATGCTGACCGGCTCGATCAGCGCCGCCGCGAAGATGCTCTACGTCTCGCAGCCGGCGGTGAGCAAGCTGATCGGCTACATCGAGGGGCGGCTGGCCTACCGCCTGTTCGAGCGCATCAACAACCGCCTGGTACCCACCGCCGAGGCGCAGATCCTGTTCCGTGAGGTCGAACGGGTGTATCAGGCGGCGTTGCAGGTCAATGAGTGCGCAGTGGGGCTGGCCACCGGCACCCACCGCAAGCTGCGGATTTCCTGCAGCGCCTCGTTGTCGACGGTGGTGATCCCGATCGCCCTGGCCCAGCTCAAGCGTGAGGCGCCCGCACTGCAGATCGAATGGCAGACCTCGCTGATGGGCGAGATGCCCAACCAGATCCTGTCAAAAAAGGTCGACCTGTCGATCGCCGCCCTGCCGGTGGTGCACGATCATTTGCATTCGCAGGCCTTCATGCGTGGGCGCATGGTCGTTGCAATGCCCGTCGATTACCCCCTGGCACAGCAGCCCTCACTGACCCTGCAGCAGCTGGAAGGCCACCCGCTGTTACTGTTCCGTCCGGATATGCCGTTCGGCAAGCTGCTGGCCGAGGAGATAGCGCGCCGCGGCCTTCACCTGGACTCGCTGTTGTCGTTCACCAATGCCAACGAAGCCGTAGCACTGGTCAAGCAAGGCATGGGTATCACCTTGATCGATGAGTTCGTGGCACAGGACAGCGGCTTGGCCGTAGTGCGCTTGGCTGACGAAATTCACTTCGATATCAGCTTCGTCCATTCGCGCTTTGAACCGCCGTCGCAGGCGGCGCTGCACCTGATGCGCGTGCTGCATGGCCAGGCGCTCAAGCTGGGGCGGCAGATCCCCGGGTTCGAGTTGCCCAGCATATGAAGCCAGCGGGTCTGGATTTACCTTCACTGCCAGATTGGATCCGCAGGCTGGAAAACGCTAACCTTGCACCGCCGCGCAGCGCTTGACGGTGCGCAGGCCTACCCATGCACTCAGGAGATTCACCGACATGAACGTCTCATTCCAGCCCCGCTGGCTGCTCGCCCTCGCCCTGCCCCTGGTACTCGCCGCCTGCGGCGACAGCGAACCCAAGCAACGTGCCGCCTTCAGCGAATTCCTGCAGACCCGTATCGTCGACAAGCCAGGGGTGCATGTGCCCAAGCTGAGCGCAGACGAAACCGAGGCTTTTGGCCCCTACAGCGATCACTATGCAGTCATCACCCAGTTCAACGGCGCGATGGATGCCGCCGTGCAGCCTCTGGGTAACCTGCTGCAAAAAGGCGCGGTTCGCTCGCTCAATGATGTCACTGCCCGCCGTGACGACATAAAGGCGGTGCAGACCGGCCTGAACGACATGGGCAAGCAGTTGCAGGAGCAAAAGGCCAAGGCGGACACCGCCCATGCCCAGCTCAAGCAGCCGCAAGACCTCAAGGTGGTTTACGACAAGGCCTTTGAGCGCACCGTCAGCGTCCCGGCCGACACCTTCCTGGACGTGCTACCGCAAATCAACGGCACCCTGGACAGCAGCCTGAAGGTGGCCGACTACGTGGATGCGCACAAGGAAAAGATAGAGATCAACGGGGCCATCGTGAAGGTGTCCGACCCGACCGTTCAGGCTGAGTTGAATGCCTTGCTGGCGGACCTGAACAACCAGGCCAAGACCGTGCAGCAGGCGCAGGCAAGGCTGAAGACGGTGATGCTCGGGCGCTAGTCGGCTGCGATTGAGGCGGCGGGTGAGGGTTTGCTCATACCCGCTGCGGCAATTGGATGTTCACCCGCAATCCCCCTCCCTCTCCCGCCTGGGCGGTGATCGTGCCCTGATGCAGCGCGATTGCCCGGCGGGCGATGGCCAAACCCAGGCCGAAGCCATCGCTGCCGCTGTCCATACCCCGGTCGAACGGCTCGAAAATGCTCTGCAGGCGCGCCGGGGCCACACCTGGCCCTTGGTCGATGATGGTCACTTCCAGCTGTTCACCGTCGTCGGCCAGCAGCGCCAGCACCCGTACTTCGGTACCCGCAGCGGTGTAACGCACGGCATTGCGCACCACGTTCTCGAAGGCGCGATACAGCAGCTCCTCATGCCCTCGGGTAAAAAATGCGTCGTCCGCGCTCAGCGAAACCTGGCATTGCTTCATGCCGGCCTCGAAACGGGCATCTTCGACTATCTGCGCCAGCAACTCGACCACATCCAGCGCTTCGCAATTGCCATCGCACGGCTGTGACTGGGCACGCGCCAGGGTCAGCAGTTGCTCGATCAGGTCATCCATGCGCCGTGATTCGCGCTCGATGCGTTCAAGCATTTCACCGCGGTCCGGCTGCTGGCGTATCAAACCGATGGCCGCGTGCATACGGGTCAAAGGCGAGCGCAGCTCGTGAGAAATATCATGCAGCAGTTGCTGCTGGGCCTCGACCAGCGCCTTGAGCTGGCTGGCCATGCGGTCGCAGTCTTCGGCAAGGTCGACGATCTCGTCGCGGCGCTTGCCTAGGCGTGGCTTGACGCGCACTTCGAACCGGCCCTGGGCGACCTGCCCCATGGCCTCGCGCAGCCAGGTCAAGGGCCTGGTCAGGTACAGGCTACACAGCAAGGCAAACAACGCGCTCATCAACGTACCGGTGAGGAGCGGGCCCATGGCGCGGGGGCGCGGCGCCTCGTCAAGGGAGGTTGCCACCGAAGCGCGCAGCACCAGGGCCTGGCCGCCCTGGTCGAGCAGCGCCCGCTCGAAACGAGGCATGGCCACAGCCCTGCCGGCCAGCAAGTGGCCGGTGCCGTCATACAGCCCCACCTGCACACCTTCTGGCTGGGGCGAAACCTGCAACAGCTGGCGGCCGGCCTGCTCGCCGTAGCGGTGCAACATGTTCAGCTCGGTAACCAGCAGCGAACGCAGCGCCGGGGTGTCGCCACGCAGGTCGTCGAGCATGAAGGCCCCCGCGCCCACCAGGAACGTCAGGCTATTGGCCAGCCAGAAGGCCAGAAACAGCTTCCAGAACAGGCGCCGACGCATCATTCGACGATCAGCATGTAGCCCATGCCCCGTACGCTCTGGATCCAGCTGCTGCCGTCGGCGCGTGGGCCGAGCTTCTGACGGATGCTGCTGATGTGCACATCGATGCGTCGATCGTAACGGGTCAGCGGGCGGCCCAGGGCATTGAGCGACAGGTCTTGCTTGCTCACCAGTTGGCCCGCCTGGCGAGCCAACGCTTCGAGCAGGCTGAATTCAGTCCCGGTCAGTTCCAGAGGAGCAGCAGCCCACTGGGCCTTGCGGCGCCCTGGCCACAACGTCAGCGCCCCACTGCCGATGGCTTCGCCAGCCTGGCTTTCAGCCAATGCGTGCGGTTGCACCCGGCGCAGGATCGCGCGCAAGCGCGCCACCAGTTCGCCCGGGGAACTGGGCTTGGGCACGTAGTCATCGGCACCCAGCTCCAGGCCGGCAATGCGGTCGATGTTGTCACCACGGGCGGTGAGCAACAGCACCGGAACCTGGCTACGCGCACGAATGCGCCGCAACACTTCGATCCCTGAGATGCCCGGCAGCATCACATCCAGCACCACGATGCGAAAAGCCCCACTCAAGGCTTTGGTCTCGCCCTCTTCGCCGCTAGCCACGGCGGTCGCCTGGAAACCTTCGCGGGCCAGGTAAAGGGCAAGCATTTCGGTGAGTTCGCGGTCGTCATCGACCAACAGCACAGGAATCATGGTGGGTACGCTTAGGCAGGGGTTACAAAGCGCTCATGATCGCCCTGCCGCGCCAGGCTGTCACCGCAAGCTGGGCGAACTTTACACATCTTTACCCTGGGTTAACCGCGCCAAACACAGCCCGCCCTTATCCTCATCGCCCGCTTGCCTGGCAGCCGCCGCGCGCCTTCGCCGAGCCTGCTCAGCCACCCTTACGCCCGCCTGGAACCCCCGATGAACTACCCGCGTCTGTTGCTCTCCATCCTGCTGCTACAAGCCTGCGTGGCCCAGGCGGCGCCGTTCAGGATCGCCGACATCAGGGTCAACGGCCTGCAGCGGGTATCCGCCGGCAGCGTTTTCGGTGCCTTGCCCCTGAACGTGGGCGATCAGGCCGATGACCGGCGCCTGGTGGAGTCGACCCGTTCGCTGTTCAAGACCGGCTTCTTCCAGGATATCCAGCTGAACCGCGACGGCGATGTCCTGATCATCAACGTGGTCGAGCGCCCGTCGGTGTCGAGCATCGAGATTGAAGGCAACAACGCGATCAGCACCGAAGACCTGATGAAGGGCCTGAAACAGTCGGGCCTGGCCGAAGGCGAGATCTTCCAGCGTGCCACCCTCGAAGGCGTGCGTAACGAACTGCAGCGCCAGTACGTGGCCCAGGGCCGCTACTCGGCCGAGGTCGACGCCGAGGTGGTGCCGCAGCCGCGCAACCGGGTTGCCCTGAAGATCAAGATCAACGAAGGCACCGTCGCTGCCATCCAGCACATCAACGTCGTCGGCAACACCGTGTTCGATGATGAAGAGCTGGCGCAGCTGATCGAGCTCAAGACCACCAACTGGCTGTCGTTCTTCAAGAATGACGACAAGTACGCCCGCGAAAAACTTTCCGGTGACCTGGAGCGCCTGCGTTCCTACTACTTGGACCGCGGCTACATCAACATGGACATCGCTTCCACCCAGGTGTCGATCACCCCGGACAAGAAGCACGTCTACATCACCGTCAACGTCAACGAAGGCGAGAAGTACACCGTTCGTGACGTGAAGCTGTCGGGCGACCTGAAAGTGCCGGAAGACCAGGTCAAGTCGCTGCTGCTGGTGCAGCCGGGCCAGGTGTTCTCGCGCAAGGTGATGACCACCACGTCCGAGCTGATCACCCGCCGCCTTGGTAACGAAGGCTATACCTTCGCCAACGTCAACGGCGTGCCACAGCCCAATGACGAAGACCACACCGTCGACATCATGTTCGTGGTCGACCCGGGCAAGCGTGCCTACGTCAACCGCATCAACTACCGCGGCAACACCAAGACCGAAGACGAAGTGCTGCGCCGCGAAATGCGCCAGATGGAAGGCGGCTGGGCTTCGACCTACCTGATCGACCAGTCCAAGACCCGCCTGGAGCGCCTGGGCTTCTTCAAGGAAGTCAACGTCGAGACCCCGCCAGTGCCGGGCACCGACGACCAGGTCGACGTCAACTACAGCGTCGAAGAGCAGGCATCCGGCTCGATCACCGCCAGCGTGGGCTTCGCCCAGAGCGCCGGCCTGATCCTGGGCGGCTCGATCAGCCAGACCAACTTCCTCGGTAC
>NZ_MOMO01000238.1:0-17126 GCF_009933855.1 Pseudomonas sp. SG-MS2
CCCCGCCTCATCCACCTGCAGCGCCTCTGCCGGTACCGCAATGCCCTGCTCCGTTCTGTGCGCGATCACTGTCAACTGCGCCGTCATCCCAAGGCGCAACAACGGTGTCGACGGCTCCCTCGGCATCTCCAAGGCCACCCGTACGTCGTACCAGGCCCCCTGCCCTTCATCGTTCCTGGCCTGAAGGGCAACGCGTTGCACCTGGCCGGCAAGTGGCTGACCGGCGATGATGACCTCGACCTCCAGCCCTTCGCGCAGCCTGTCCAGATCATGCTCCTGGACTGCGGCAAGCACCTGCAGCTGGCTCAGGTCGACCAGCGTCAGCAATGGCGCGCCCTGGCTCACCTGCTGGCCCGCTTGCAGGTGCCGTGAGGCACCGCCCCCGGCGTTGTCGGCACGCACCACCAAGGCCGCAAAAGGCGCCCTGACCACCCTGCGCTCACGCTGGGCCAGCATCGCCTGCCAGCGGGCGTGGGTATTAGCCAGCGCCATCTGTGCAATGCGCAGCTCATCGCCTCGCCCGCGTTCGCGCACCAGGCTCAGCTCCTGTTCGGCATCTTGCAGTGCCTCGCGCTGAGCGACTACCTGCTGCGCCAGGCTGTCGACCTCGATGCGGGCGACGATCCCCCGCTCGAACAGGCGTCGTGTGTCTGCCAGCGCGGCCTCGCTGGCTGCCAAAGCCCCCCGGGCGCCGAACATCGCGCGGCGCGCACGGGCCACCTGCGGCCCGGTTTGCCAACCCTGCAGCAGGCGCACGCTAGTCCGCGCCTTGAGCCACTCGGCCTCGGCCTGGCGTATCTGTACATCCAGTTGTGCGGTATCGAGCCTGAACAGTGGCTGGCCTGGAGCCACCCGCTGCCCTGGCTCCACCTCCACTTCGGCGACCACCCCGTCGAATGGCGCAGCCTGGATCTGCTGGTGGACCGCCTGCACTCTGCCGACCAGGCCCACCCGGCTTTCCAGCCGCTGCGGCTCAACCCACAACCAGCGCGCCGCGACATCCTGCCCCTGGCTAGCAGGCCAGGCTTGCCACAGGAGCCACGCTGCAGGCCACGCCAGCAGCCACAACAGCAACCGCCACCTAATCATTGAGCGCCACAGCCCAGCGTTCCAGCGTGGTACCCAGTGTCCGGTCGAGTTCAGCCTGGCCATTGAGGTAGGCAATTCTGGCATCCAGTTCGACACTCTGCGCATGGCGCAAATGGCTCTCGAAGCTGAGCACCTGGAAATTGCTCGAGCGTCCGACGGCGAGTTTTTCCTGTTCTATCTCCAGCTTGCGCCGCGATAGCGCCAGCGCCCGTGCGGCAATTTCCAGCTGGCGCCAACGCACCTGGGAATCGCGCACTGCAGTCAACACATCGCGCTGGAGTTGCTGGCGCGCCTCGGCCAGGCTGACCTGCTGCCTTTCGACCGCCACGCGGGCACGTACCTCGGCCTGACGCCGGCTCAGGTCTCCAAGCGGTATTTCCAGCTCCAGCCCTACATAGTGCTCCCAGCCGGCCTGGTTGCCAGGGCGCTGGCGCGTCTGGCTGGCCCCGCCGACCAGCGACACGTCCCACCATTGCTCATTGCGTGCCACCTGCAGCTCAATCAACGCCTGCTCACCCGTGATCACCTGCATCAGATACGCAGGCTGCAGCGCTTCGGCTTGGGTCAGAGCCTGCGCAGTATCGACCTGCAAGCGCTGGACGTGGACCTTTTCCACTGCTCGCAAAGGGGTGGCCAGGTCCACTGCCAACACCTGGGCCAACGCCAGCCGGCTTGCGTGGAGCTGATTACGGCTGCTTTCGAGCGCCAACTCCTGCCCAGCCACCTCGGCTTCGGCCTGAACCTTGTCGAATGCGGCCATGCGCCCGGCAGCGATCAGCGCCTGGTTCACCTCTACCAACTGCTGCGCCCGGGCCAGCGCCTGCTGGGCAATGTGCAACTGCTCCTGGGCGTGAAGCAGTTCGCGATAGTGCAGGATGGTACGCGTGATCACTTCAGCCACGCGGTCTTTGAGCACCAGCCGGTTTAGTTGCTCGGCCAGCAGCGCCTGGCGTAGCGGTGCACTGGCCACCTCGCGCCCGGCACCGCGCAGCAGCGGCTGTATCACCATCAGGTTGGCGCCATCACGGTAATGTACGCCAGCCCTGTCGGCGCGTGTCTGGCCGTACGCCCAGTCCAGGCTCAGCCGTGTACCGTAGGGCGTGAGCAGGCTCGCCGCCGGAGCGAGCTGGACTTCGCGGTAGTGGTCATCACTGTTGCGATTGCCAAGGTAGCGTGCCTTGAATGACAGCTGCGGGGCATAGTGATCACGCGCCACGCGCAGGTCGAATTTCTGCGCGATGCGCTCAAGATAAGCACTGCGGACGGCACGGTTGTCGCGCAGGGCCAAGGCAACGGCATCGGCCAGCTCCAGCGATACCTCGGCGCCCCCGCTGGCCGCCCAGGCAGTGGCCGACACCGCAAAGCCGTGGTCCGAACGCGGCAGCTGCAGCGGGTCAGCAGCCAGTACGGCACCGCCCAGCAGCGCCAAGCACAGAAAAACGAGCCATCTAGTCATCGCGCAACGCCAATACAGGTTGCAGGTGCGCCGCAGCCAGTGCCGGTTGCAAGCCGAAGAAAAGGCCGAGCGCCAACGCGCTGCCCATGCCCAGCGCTATCGATGACGCATCCAGCGCATAGCGCCAGCCTGACACCAGGGCAAAGCCCCAGCTCGCCGCTAGCCCCACCAGTGTTCCGAGCAACGCTCCGCCAACCGCCAGCAACAGCGCTTCGAGCAGGAACAACCAGGCAATATCGCGGGTGCGTGCGCCCAGCGCCAAGCGCACGCCGATCTCGCGACGGCGCTGCGCTACGCTCATCAGCATCACATTCATCACCCCGACCCCACCCAACAGCAATGCGATACCGGCGAACCCGGCGAGCACCCACGTGAACATCCGTGACTGGTTGGCCATCCCTTCCAGCAGCTGCTGTGGCAGTTGCACGTCGACCTCGTAACCTGGCAATCGTGCAGCCAGGTAGTCAGTCAGCGCCTGCGCCGTGCCCGTCAACACCGCGACATCATGCCCGCGTGCAAGCACCGTCCCCACCTCGGGCGCAGCGCCCAGGCGGCGCATACCCGGCAAGGGCATCAGCAGAACATCGTCGACCTGTATTGGCAGCATCGGGTTGTAACCCCGCTGCGCAAGCACGCCAACCACCTCGAACAGGTAGCGGCCCGACTGCAGACGATCGCCCACACGCGCACCCAGTTGCCGGGCCAGCGTAGCCCCCAGCAATACATGCGTGGTGTCATCGTCGTAGGCGGACAACAAGCGGCCCTGGCTGGCTTGCAGGTCCAGCACTTGCGCCAGTTGCAGCGTGCTTGCGCCGACCAGGGTCTCATGGCGCTTGCTTGCCAATTGCACTGTGGCCACAGAAACCAGCAATGGCGCAGCGGCGCGAATGGACGCTGGCAGTACTGACAGGTCCAGTGCCACGGGTGCTGCAACTTCAGCGGGGCGTTGCAGATTGGCGACCAGCAGTTCACTGCCCATGCCTCGATACAGCTGCCGAGCATGCTGCGTGGCGCTGTGGCCGATATTGAGCAAGGCCACCAGCGCAGCACACCCCACAGCGATGCCGATCAGCGCCAGCCAGGCGCGGGGGCCTGCCTGACGCAAGCTGACCAACGCCTCGCTCAAGCGCTGTGGCCACGAAGGGCCATAAGCCTCAGGCATCAAAGGCCCCACCGTTGCGCACCTCGATGCAACGGTCCATGTGCCGCGCCATGGCAGGGTCGTGGGTGACCATCAGCAAGGTCACGCCCCGCTCACGATTGAGTGCCAGTAACAGCGCTGCGATACCCTCGGCCGTGGCGCCATCGAGATTACCGGTCGGCTCATCGGCCAGCAGCAACGCGGGCTCCGTCACCAGCGCCCGGGCGATGGCGACCCGTTGCCGCTGGCCACCGGACAAGTCGGCAGGCAGGTGCTGCGCCCGCTGACCTAGCCCGACCGCCTCCAGTTGCTGCTGTGCCGCCTGGCGTGCCGCTACCCGCCCGATGCCCCGGTAACTCAACGGCAAAGCGACGTTGTCCAGCGCAGTCAGGCGCGGCAGCAGGTTGAAGCCCTGGAAGATGAAACCCAGCAGGCGATTACGCATGATTGCGCGCTGGTCGGCGGTGGCGGCGGTCATGTCCCGGCCAGCCAGCACTATCTGGCCACGGCAAGGCTGGTCGAGCAGGCCGATCAGGTTGAGCAAGGTACTTTTGCCCGAGCCGGAAGGGCCGATGATGGCGCAGGTCTGGCCGCAGGGGATGGACAAAGAGACATCTTGCAGGACTGGCTGGCAGCCCAGAATGCGCGCGATACCGTTCACGCAGACTATCGGGTTCATGTCTTGCCCCCCCCATTCTCACCCTGAAATGCAGCGTCGCTCTGCGAGTCGAGTGCTTTCGCTTGATCGCTTCGTGCCGATTTCCACTCCTTTGCCAGCATGTCGATCAACGAAGTATCAAACTCCGGCTGCGGCACTTCATGCTGCGACAACTGCATCATGATATCGGCCTCATAGTTCCCATATTCGGCAACTTCAATGGGCGGTAGAGCATTATAAAAGTTCAGAATCTCATGCAACCCTTCATCAATTCGGCCCGTTCGCTGATATTCAGCATTCATCTTGCCGCTTATTGATTGTGCCCACTGGTTATGCTGGTCTGTTTTTTCGAATATTGCAGCACGCCGCTCACTCACCGTGAAAGCCCCGCTTTCATCGTAAATGATCAGGCTTAGCTGCTCGCGACTAAAACCCTTGAATGGGTTGCTACCTTTGCCACTTGCAAAATCATTGGCTTGGCGCGCACGCGCCAGCAACTCGGCATTATCCGTATCCGGTAGCTGTGAATCATAAAAGTCTTTCGCCAAGGAATATGAAAGCCCTCCCAACCTGTCAAGAATGCTGGCTGCAAGGTCTGCCAGCTCACTACGGGAGAGCTGGCTATCACGCAACGCCGCACGCTCGGCAGCAGCGCTCAACTGTTTAGCCAGGCTCGAAATTTTTTCTTCGCCATTCCCCGTTTTGCTGTCTATTTTCTGCGCGTCTACAAGGTCAGACTCCTCTACACGCCTGACAGTTAGAGCCGTGCCAACCTGGCTTTTATATACCCCACGACCATTGACTCCATCCATATACATAACTCCTGCTGCTGATGCAGCACCCACCTTTCGCACAAATACTTCAATTACACTTCGCCGGCGCATACCGGCAAAGTGCAGACGTTGAGAAGCAGACTGAAACGCCACTCACCTCATCGTGAATTCAACTTTCCATGCGAAGTCAGCGGATGTACTCGTAATAGTCGCCGTGCACGTTGCCCCGCCACTTGGCGTTGCAGTTTTGGTCCACTGGGGCTGCTTGATTCCCCCCGGTAACATACGCATCTGAAATGTGGTGCCAAAAGCACACGTCTTGCTGCCAATGGTGTAGCGCACCATCGCACCATTTACGTCCGGGCTTACCAACCGCTGCACGCGCATGAAGGTGGAAGATGAGGCTGGAATCATATTGGAGGGTTTAGGGTTGGCGATCTGATAGGTGCTGCTCTCATTTGAGGTTACCAGTTTCATGACCGCGGGCTGAGCGCCGAGGTTTTTGATGGTCACTTCAACGGGCGGCCCCGCCTGCGCCAGGCCGGCGGCAAGCAGCGATACGGTGGCAAGCACAATCTGCGATGTCTTTTTCATTAGCGTGATCTCGTCTCTTCCATGTGATTAAGGATGAGACGCCCCTGATGGCCAGTGGCCTCAGGCTGCCCAAGACGCTCCGTCGTTCATGGACAGCTCCGAATAGGGGCGTCCAAGGGTGTTAACGACCAGCCCCGGAAAAACCTTAGCTTTCGCATGGCTTTGAATATTTCTGAATGTGAACCCGCACCACACTGAAGCAGGGATCACCCAGCCACTATGCCAACAAACCAGCGCCAAAAAATCGGCACACGAGCCGTTATCGCAAACCGTCATAAGCCCATTCGTAGTTTTTTGACGAATTTTGAAAAAAATTTTTCGGTGCTGGCACAAAAATATCTCACCCGGATTTCGCCCTTTATATACAGGGGTGCGCCTGAGGCGTGCTATCAGTTTGAAAGTATTCGCCACTGAAGAATTATTTAGAAATCTTTCATCGAGGCGAAACCCACCCAGGAACTTCTTCTGTGACGCATCGCTCATAGTGCCGTAACGAATTTCATGCCTGTGCGGTGTGAGAGATGACTTACAGATGACAAGCAGCCGCCAACCAATAGCGGCTCCTAAACTTTTAACAGATGCCACGGGTACTCCCGTAGGCCCTGCCCAGCAGGAGAGACGCGCCCCTAAAGAATCGTCCTAGTGGTTGATTTCAAAGGATTTTTCCACTTGAAAGAACAAGCACAGCAACGCGCCAAGTAGCGCTTTGCAATAAAGACGGCTGCATTTCAGGGCACGCCTATTAATTACTGGCCTTTGACTGCCAACTTTGAGTGCACAACGTTGTGCGCTCCGGATTTATTCATGCCTGCGCTCGGTGAAGTGTGCATTCGCCATGGGATCCGTGCGCCCTAAAACTGTTGTTAATCAACCCGGTCCGGCTCTTCCCGGAAGAGCTGGCGTGATAAACACATGAGGTGATAGCGATGCGTATCAGCATCTTTGGTTTGGGTTATGTGGGTGCGGTCTGTGCAGGCTGCCTGACGGCGCGAGGCCATGACGTGATTGGTGTGGACGTGTCCAGCACCAAGATCGACCTGATCAACCAGGGCAAGTCGCCCATCGTCGAACCTGGCCTGGAAGCACTGCTGCAGCAGGGCATCGCCAACGGCCGCCTGCGTGGCACCACCGACTTCGCCGAGGCCATCCGCGCCAGCGACGTGTCGATGATCTGCGTCGGTACCCCAAGCAAGAAAAATGGCGACCTGGGCCTGGAATACATCGAGTCGGTCTGCCGCGAAATCGGCTACGTCCTGCGTGACACCACCCGCCGCCACACCATCGTGGTGCGCAGCACTGTGCTGCCAGGCACGGTCAAGAACGTGGTCATCCCGATTCTCGAAGACTGCTCGGGCAAGAAGGCCGGCGTCGACTTCGGCGTCGCGGTCAACCCCGAGTTCCTGCGTGAAAGCACCGCGATCAAGGACTACGACCACCCACCGATGACTGTCATCGGCGAACTGGACAGCGCCAGCGGCGACGTCCTGCAAAGCCTGTACGAAGAACTCGATGCACCGATCATCCGCAAGCCGATCGAAGTCGCCGAGATGATCAAGTACACCTGCAACGTCTGGCACGCCACCAAGGTCACCTTCGCCAACGAAATCGGCAACATCGCCAAGGCGGTCGGCGTCGATGGCCGCGACGTGATGGACGTGGTCTGCCAGGACAAGGTGCTGAACCTGTCGCAGTACTACATGCGCCCTGGCTTCGCCTTCGGCGGCTCGTGCCTGCCCAAGGACGTGCGCGCCCTCACCTACCGTGCCGCCAGCCTCGACGTACGGGCGCCACTGCTCGACTCGCTGATGCGCAGCAACGAATCTCAGGTGCAGAACGCCTTTGAACTGATCGAAGCCCACGACAAGCGCAAGGTCGCCTTGCTGGGCCTGAGCTTCAAGGCCGGTACCGACGACCTGCGTGAAAGCCCACTGGTGGAGTTGGCCGAGCGCCTGATCGGCAAAGGCTACCAACTGGACATCTACGACGAGAACGTCGAGTACGCCCGTGTTCACGGTGCGAACAAAGAGTACATCGAGTCGAAGATCCCGCACGTCTCGTCGCTGCTCAACGCCAACTTCCAGAAGGTCATCGACAACGCCGACATCATCGTCCTGGGCAACCGTGACGAGCAGTTCCGCGCCCTTGCCGAACAGGCACCGGCTGGCAAGCAAGTGATCGACCTGGTCGGTTTCATGAGCAAGCCAACCTGCACTACCCGCGGTACCGAAGGCATCTGCTGGTAAGCCAGCGGCCCGGCAGCGCAGGCCTCCTGCGCTGCCCTTTTCCCAGAATTCTCGACGGATGCTGAACATGCAAAGGCTACAGAAAGTGCTGTTGCAGTGCGCCGGTTGGCTGCTCTACATGAGCCTGCTCATGTTGATCGCCCTGGCCTTGCCGGCCGAAATCTTCGACTCGCAGTCCAAGCACTTCATCTTCCTGGTCGGCGCAGTCGGCATCTGGCGCTACTCCATGGGCGCCACCCATTTCATTCGCGGCATGATCTTCCTATACGGCGTGTACCCCTACCTGCGCCGCAAGGTGCAGAAGATGGGCAGCGCGGCCGACCCGTCGCACGTGTACCTGATGGTCACCAGCTTTCGCATCGAAGCGTTGACCACTGCCCAGGTGTACAGCTCAGTGATCCGTGAAGCGATCGATTGCGGCTTCCCCACCACCGTGGTCTGTTCGCTGGTGGAAATGTCCGATGAACTGCTGGTAAAGAGCCTGTGGGCCAAATACAACCCGCCCGCCCACGTGAAGCTGGACATCGTGCGCATCGCCGGGACCGGCAAGCGTGATGGCCTGGCGTACGGCTTTCGCGCCATCTCGCGGATGCTGCCGGATGAGAACGCCGTTGTCGCGGTGATCGACGGCGATACCGTGCTGGCCGAAGGCGTGGTTCGCAAGACCGTACCGTGGTTCAAGCTGTACCCGAACGTCGGTGGCCTGACCACCAACGAGTTCTGCGAAGTGCGCGGTGGCTACATCATGAGCGAGTGGCACAAGCTGCGCTTCGCCCAGCGCCACATCAACATGTGCTCGATGGCCCTGAGCAAGCGCGTGCTGACCATGACCGGGCGCATGTCGATGTTCCGTGCCAGCGTCGTGACCAACCCCGAGTTCATCGCCGACGTCGAAAGCGACTCGCTGATGCACTGGCGCCTGGGCCGCTTCAAGTTCCTCACCGGGGACGACAAGTCCAGCTGGTTCAGCCTGATGCGCCTTGGCTACGACACCTTCTACGTGCCGGACGCCGCCATCAACACGGTCGAGCACCCGCCGGAGAAGAGCTTCCTCAAGGCCAGCCGCAAACTGATGTACCGCTGGTACGGCAACAACCTGCGGCAGAACTCCCGCGCGCTGGGCTTGGGCATGCGCCGCCTGGGGCTGTTCACCAGCATCGTGCTGTTCGATCAGCGCGTGTCGATGTGGACCAGCCTCTTGGGCCTGACCGTGGCCGTGATCGCCAGCCTCAAGTTCGGCCTCGGCTTCCTGCTGGTGTACCTGCTGTGGATCGGCATCACCCGCCTGATCCTCACCATCATGCTGCTGTGCTCGGGGCACAACGTCGGCCCGGCCTATCCGCTGATCCTCTATTACAACCAGATCGTCGGCGCGCTGATGAAGATCTACGTGTTCTTCCGCCTCGACAAGCAGTCCTGGACCCGTCAACCGACTGCCCTGAAACGCGACCTCGCCAGTTTTCAACAATGGTTCAACACCTGGTCCTCGCGGACCATGACCTTCTCGGCTGCCAGCATCTTCGTCGCTGTGCTGTTCATGGTCGTGTGAGCCCAACCCGGATCGGAACTAACAGGAACAAACCACCATGAATACCGCCGTGAACGTCAATGTCGTGCATGAGTCCGAAGCCCAGCGCCAGCACGCCCGGGTGCGCATCCCGGCCAAGCTGCGCTACCTGGATGGCGAACGCCAGACCCATGAGGTGAAGGTCGAAGACCTGTCCGCTGGCGGCTTGAGTTTTTACGCCAAGCAGCCGCTGCAGGTCGGCCAGGTACTGCGCGGGCGCTTGCAGTTCGTGGTCGACAACCTGGGCCTGTCGATGGACATCGAGTTTCAGGTGCGCTCCTGCAACCCGAGCGATGGCCGCACCGGTGCGCAGTTCCAGAACCTCGAACCCCGCGACATCGCCACCCTGCGCCACATCATCACCAGCCACCTTTCGGGTGAACTGATCAGCGTCGGCGACGTGCTCAGCACCCTGCAGCGCGACAACTTCACCAAGGCGCGCAAACAGAAAGACGGCGGCTCTGGCCTGTCCGCTTTCGGCCGCCTCAAGGCAGTGACCGTGACCCTCGGGGTATTCGTCGTTGGTGTGGCCGCCTTCGGCTTCGTCGCCAAATCGCTGTACGGCATGTACTTCGTCAGCCACGCCGAAGCCGGCGTGGTCGCAGTGCCGACCACCAACATCACCATGCCGCGTGACGGCACCGTCAACAGCCTGGTCGAGC
This sequence comes from Pseudomonas sp. SG-MS2, assembly GCF_009933855.1. NCBI lineage: Bacteria > Pseudomonadati > Pseudomonadota > Gammaproteobacteria > Pseudomonadales > Pseudomonadaceae > Pseudomonas > Pseudomonas sp. SG-MS2. The sequence continues at coordinate 10,184 of NZ_MOMO01000238.1, forward strand.
CCGGTGGCATGGTGGTCAAGGGCGCGCCGCTGGCAAGCTTCAGCACCAGCATGCTGGACATGCTCAAAGGCCACCTGGACGACTCGCAGCTGGAACCGGCCAAGGTCGAGGAACTGTTCGGCAAGCAACTCTCCGGCACCCTCACCAGCCCGTGCGATTGCGTAGTCGCCCGCCAGCTGGTGGACGATGGCCAGTACGCCGCCAAGGGCCAGCCGATCTTCCAGCTGATCCCGCGTACCAGCAACCCGATGGTCGAGGCACGCTTCAGCTACCGCCAGTTCGACGAAGTCAAGCCAGGTACCCGCGTCAACTTCCAGGTGGCGGGCGAAACCGAAGTGCGCACCGGCCAGATCGTCAGCAGCGCCAGCCTCGACAGCGAAAACCTGGCCTCCGACATCCGCGTGCAGATCAAACCAGACGGCGGCCTGCCTGCCGAGCTGGCCGGGCGCCCGGCATCGGTCAGCAGCGACCGTGGCCCTTCGCTCAACTGGCTGATCGACAAAGCCGTGGCCCGTGGGCTGTAAGAGGATCAAACGATGATTCCCCACAAGAAAAGCGCAAGCCTGGGCCTCTGTGCCCTGGCCGCGGCGATCGCCCTGGCAGGCTGTGCGGGCCTGCCCGACCAGCGCCTGGCCAACGAAGCCCTCAAGCGCGGTGACACCGCGCTGGCCGAGCGCAACTACAAGGCCCTGGCTGACCTGGGCTACAGCGACGCACAAGTAGGCCTGGCCGATATCAAAGTCGCTACCCGCGACCCTTCGCAGCTCAAGGAAGCTGAGGCCACTTATCGCGCTGCGGCGGCAACCTCGCCACGCGCCCAGGCACGCCTCGGCCGCCTGCTGGTGGCCAAGCCCGACAGCACCCAGGCCGAACGCGAAGAAGCCCAGGCCCTGCTCAAGCTCGCCGCCAAGCAGGGCCAAGGCAATACCCTGATCCCGCTGGCGATGCTCTACCTGACCTACCCGCAGAGTTTCCCCAACATCAATGCCCAGCAGCAGATCGACCAGTGGCGCGCTGCCGGCAACCCGGAAGCGGGCCTGGCCCAGGTGCTGCTGTATCGCACCCAGGGCACCTACGACCAGCACCTGGGTGAAGTCGAGAACATCTGCAAGGCTGCGCTGAACACCAGCGACATCTGCTATGTCGAGCTGGCCACCGTGTACCAGAAACGCGGCCAGGCCGACCAGCAAGCCGCCCTGCTCGGCCAGCTCAAATCCGCTTATGCCCGCGGTGCGGTGCCTGCCACTCGGGTCGACAGCGTTGCCCGTGTACTGGCCGACCGTAGCTTGGGCCAGACTGACGAAAAAACCGCCAAAGCGCTGCTGGAACAGGTCGCCCCGGCCAATCCGGCTTCCTGGGTGAGCCTGGCGCAACTGGTCTACGACTTCCCGGAACTGGGCGACACCGACCAGCTGATGGCCTACATCGACAAGGGCCGCGAAGCCGAACAGCCGCGTGCCGAACTGTTGCTGGGCCGCCTGTACTACGAAGGCAAGACCTTGCCCGCCGATGCCGAAAAGGCCGAACACCACCTGCAGGCAGCTGCCGAGGCCGGCGAAATCAGCGCCCACTACTACCTTGGCCAGCTGTATCGCCGTGGCTACCTGGGCAACGTCGAGCCGCAAAAGGCCGTCGATCACCTGCTCAGCGCAGCCCGCGGCGGCCAGAACAGTGCCGACTATGCCCTTGCCCAGCTGTTCAGCGAAGGCCATGGCATTCGCCCACAACCTGGCAACGCCTGGGTATTCGCCCAGCTTTCGCAGGCCAACCCGACGCCGCAGTCCACCGAGCTGCTGCAGCAACTCGACCAGCAGCTCACGCCTGACCAGCGCAGCCAGGCGCAAAGCCTGCTGACGCAGGAAAAGCAGGCTCGCGGCAGCATGGCCCAAGGCGGCACCCTGGCCCTTGAGGCCCTGCAAGACGACGAAAAAGAAGTAGACGGTGAGGACTCGCTATGACGCTCAATCCCTTCGTGAAAGCCGGCATCGGCCTGAGCTTCGCCCTGCTGTGGTCCTGCCCGACCCTGGCCGACATGACCGCCCAGAAAAACTTCGGCCTGGATGTGAAGATCACCGGCCAGTCGGAAGACGATCGCGACCTGGGCACCCGCTCCGGCGGTGACGTCAACGGCCTGGGCCTTGACCTGCGCCCTTGGGTGTACGGCGAGCGCGGCAAATGGAGTGCCTTCGCCATGGGCCAGGCCGTTGCTGCCACAGACACCATCGAAACCGACACCCTGCGCCAGAACGATGACGGCACCACCACCGACACCGGTGACGACAGCCGCCAACCCGACAAAAGCTACCTGGCCATGCGCGAGTTCTGGGTCGGCTACAGCGGCCTCACGGCTTACCCGGGCGAGCAGCTGCGCCTTGGTCGCCAACGCCTGCGCAGCGACGACGGCATGTGGCGCGACACCAACATCGAAGCGTTGAACTGGACCTTCGACACCACCTTGCTCAAGGCTGACCTGGGGGTGGCCCAACGCTTCAGCGAATACCGCACCGACCTGACCGAGCTGGCCCCGGAAGACGAAGACCGTACGCACATCTACGGTAACGTCGCCACGCAGTGGACACCCGGCCACTGGGTTGGCCTGCGCGCCCACCACACCCATGACAGCGGCAGCCTGAAAAGCCCGGGCGAAACCATCGACGCACTGGACAAGACCCGCACCGGCGACCTCACCTGGCTGGGCCTGGAAGCCAACAGCGACGCCTACAACTGGCGCAACGACCACACCGTCAACTACTGGGGCAGCCTGACCTGGCTGACCGGTGATCGCGACAAGCTCAACAGCCAGCTGGTCGGTGACGACCAGGTCGTCGTCGGCAAGCAGAGCGGCGACGTCAACGCCTGGGCCACCGACCTGGGCATCCGCCTGCGCCTGGACCCGAACTGGCAGGTTGGCGCGGCCTATGCCCGCGGCAGCGGCGGTGGTGGCGACGACGGTTCGAGCAACTTCGAGCAGACCGGCCTTGAGAGCAACCGCTCCAACTTCACCGGTACCCGTTCGCGCGTGCACCGCTTCGGCGAGGCCTTCCGCGGCGAGCTGGGCAACCTGCAGGCGGCCACCCTGTTCGCCTCCTGGCAACTGCGCGAGGACTACGACGCCAGCTTCATCTACCACAAGTTCTGGCGTGTCGACGGTTCGCAGAACATCGGCTCCAGCGGCATCAACGCTGCAGTCAACGACAACGGCGTGAGCCGCCCGCTGGTCAACGGCGAGAAAGACCTGGGCCAGGAAATGGACGTGGTCGTCACCAAGTACTTCAAGCAGGGCCTGCTGCCTGCTTCGATGAGCCAGGCGATCGACGAGCCGTCCGCGCTGGTGCGCCTGCGCGCCGGTGTGTTCAAGCCCGGCGATGCCTATGGCAAGGAAGCGGACTCCTACATGCACCGCGCCTTCGTCGACGTGATCTGGCGCTTCTAAGGCCGGTAGAGGACCTGCAATGAACCTTCACCCGCACTTACGTCACAGCCTTCTGGCCAGCGCTCTGCTGCTGGCCTCAGGGCTGGCCGTCGCCGCAGAACCTGCGGTGATCGCCAAGGAACTGCAGCATGCCAAGACCTACACCGTGTCCAGCGCACCGACCGAGCCGTTGCACATGGACCCGCCCAAGCTGCCCGATCTGAGCGGTTACACCGCCGCCGCTGTGCAGAAAAAGATCGACCGCAGCCACAAGGGCAAGGTCAGCGTGCGCCGCATGCTGCAGGAAGAATCGCTCAAGGAATTCATCGGCGGCGACAACAAGGCTGCCGAGTGGGTACAACGCCAGCACGGCATCCCCCAGGCGATCTTCGTCGATGACGGCCATGTCGACCTGGTCGAACTGAGCAAGAAGGTGCCCAAGCAGTACCTCAGCGAAGTCGAGCCAGGTGTTTACCTGGCGCGCCTGCCGATCGTGGTCGGGCACAAGGGCATCCTCGAGATCGACGGCAAGGTCAAGCAACTGCGCCTGTCCCAGGAGGGCGGCGCGTTCCTGGTCAATGACGGCAAACTGTTCGTCAGCGACACCCAGGTCACTGGCTGGCGCGAGAAGGACAACGGCCCGGCGACCTTCCGCTCGCCCAATGAATTCCGCCCGTTCCTGCTGTCGTGGGGCGGCACCGAGACGTACATCGTCAACACCAAGATGGCCAGTTTTGGCTATGCCAAGTCCAAGTCTTACGGTGTGAGCATCTCGCAGTACACCCCGAACATGGCCAAGCGCATGGGCCGCCCGGAGCCCACCGGCTGGATCATCGGCTCGGAATTCAGCGACATGTGGTACGGGTTCTACTGCTACGAGACCCAGGACTTCGTGGTCAAGGACAGCACCTACCGCGACAACATCGTCTACGGCATCGACCCGCACGACCGTTCGCACCGCCTGATCATCGCCGGCAACACGGTGTATGGCACCAAGAAAAAGCACGGGATCATCGTCTCGCGTGAGGTCAACGACAGCTGGATCATCAACAACAAGAGCTACGACAACAAGCTCTCGGGCGTGGTGATCGACCGTAACAGCGTCAACAACCTGATCGCCTACAACGAAATTTACCGTAACCACACCGACGGCATCACTTTGTACGAAAGCGGTGACAACCTGATCTGGGGCAACAAGCTGATCAGCAACCGTCGCCACGGCATCCGCGTGCGCAACAGCGTCAACATCCGCCTGTACGAGAACGTCGCCATGGCCAATGGCCTGGTTGGCGTGTACGGGCACATCAAGGACCTGTCCGACACCGACCGTGACATCGCCCTCGACCCGTTCGACACCAAGGTCTCGCTGATCGTGGTCGGCGGTGAGCTGGCGGCCAACGGCTCGGGGCCTCTTTCGATCGATTCGCCGCTGTCGGTGGAGCTGTACAAAGTCTCCATGCTCGCCCCGCGCAAATCCAACGGCATCAGCCTCAACGGCATCCTGGGCGAGCGCCAGGACGAAATCCTCGACCTGCTGGTGCGCCAGCAGAAGGCCGTGCTGATCGACCCGGTCGAACGCCAGACCGAAATGATCGATTAAGGAAGCCCAGACCATGACCCCACACTTGATGAAACTGCTGGGCCTGTCCGCCGCCCTCCTGGCCATCAGCCAGGGCGTGCGCGCCGACGAGGTCAAGGCGCCGACCTTCACTGCCGAGCCTTGCTGCCAGCTGTGCCCCGAAGCACACGACGCCAGCCGCTACACCACACGCTACCAGCAGAACTTCACCACGCTGGTACAGGCCAAGGGTGACTGGCTGTTCCGTACCCGCGAAGACCTGCGTACCGAGTTCAGCACCACACCGGCAGGCTACAAACGCCTGCAGCAAGTGCACGACGCGTTCAAGAAGCGGGGCGTGGAACTGGTGGTGGTGTACCAGCCCACCCGAGGCCTGGTGAACCGCAACATGCTCAACCCGGCCGAGAAAGCCGCCTTCGATTACCAGAAGGCCCTGGGCAACTACCAGGCCATGCTCAAGCGCTTCGCCGGCATGGGCTACAACGTGCCGGACCTGTCGCCGCTGACCAACGAACAGTTGGCGGCCGCCGAGCAGGGCAAGGACTTCTACTTCCGTGGTGACCAGCACTGGACGCCTTACGGCGCCGAACGTGCAGCCAGAATCGTGGCCGATACCGTACACAAGATGCCGGCCTTCGAAGGTATCCCGCGCAAGGAATTCGAGACCCACAAGTCCGGGCGCATGGGCAAGACCGGCACCCTGCACAACGTTGCCGGGCAGCTGTGCGGCACCAGCTACGCCGTGCAGTACATGGACCAGTTCGCCACCGAACCGAAAGGCGCCAGCGGCGGCGACGATCTGTTCGGCGACAGCGGTAACGCCCAGATCACCCTGGTCGGCACCAGCCACAGCGGCAAGAACTACAACTTCTCGGGCTTCCTCGAGCAGTACATCGGTGCCGATGTGCTCAACGTCGCCTTCCCTGGCGGCGGCCTGGAAGGCTCGATGATCGAGTACCTGGGCAGCGAGGAATTCCAGAACAATCCACCGAAGATCCTCATCTGGGAATTCTCGCCGCTGTATCGCCTGGACCAGGAAACCATCTGGCGGCAGATCCTCGCTCTGCTCGACGATGGCTGTGACGCGCGCCCGGCACTGATGAGCGCCAGCAGCACCCTCAAGCCCGGCAAGAACGAGCTGATGGTCAACGGCAAGGGCGGCGTGATCAAGGACCTGGTCAACCGCAACCTGCAGATGGACATCAAGTTCGAAGACCCTTCGGTCAAGGTGCTGCAAGCCACCCTCTGGTACCTCAACGGGCGCCACGAGGACATCAAGATCGAGAAGCCGGAAACCTCCGACACCAATGGCCGGTTCGTCTTCCAGATGCGTGAAGACGAGGACTGGGCCAGCCAGAACCTGCTGGCCCTGGAAGTCCAGGGGCCGGAAAACGGTACCCAGAAGGTCGAGGCCAAGCTCTGCAAACGCAACAACTACGCCGTGCCCGCGCAAACCGCGCAAGCCGGCCAGTGAGGCGATCATGACTGCATTCAAGCGAATCTTCAGCCCGGCCCTGCTCGTTCTGGCCCTGTACGGAGGTGCCGCGCATGCCTCGCTGGTACCGCCCCAGGGTTATTACGAGGGGATTGAAAAGATCAAGACCAGCGACGGCAACTTCCGCTGCGAATCTGCGCCCAAACCTTTCACCGGCGCGCTGCAATTTCGCAGCAAGTACGAAGGCTCGGACAAGGCTCGGGCGACCCTGAACCGGGACTCGGAACAAGCCTTCCGCGACTCCACCAAAGACATCACCACCCTTGAGCGTGGTGTCGCCAAGATGGTCAACCAGTACATGCGTGACGGCCGCCCGGCACAACTGGACTGCACCCTGACCTGGCTGGGCACCTGGGCGCGCGCCGATGCGCTGATGTCCACCAACTACAACCACACCGGCAAGTCCATGCGCAAATGGGCGCTGGGCAGCATGAGCGGCTCGTGGCTGCGCCTGAAG
>NZ_MOMO01000238.1:17273-27188 GCF_009933855.1 Pseudomonas sp. SG-MS2
CGACTGGAGCAACCTGCCGCTGGAGAAGATCAACAACCACAGCTACTGGGCGGCCTGGTCGGTGATGGCCACCGCCGTGGCCACCGACCGCCGTGACCTGTTCGACTGGGCGGTGAAGGAATACAAGGTCGGCGCCAACCAGATCGACGACCAAGGCTTCCTGCCCAACGAAATCAAGCGCAAGCAGCGTGCCCTGGCCTACCACAACTACGCCCTGCCGCCACTGGCGATGATCGCAAGCTTTGCCAAGGCCAATGGCGTGGACCTGCGCAGCGAAAACAACTTTGCCCTGCAGCGCCTGGGTGAAGGCGTGCTGTACGGCGCCCGCGACCCGCGCCACTTCGCCGAGCGCGCAGGTGAGAAACAGGACATGAAGGACCTCAAGGTCGACGGCAAGTACGCCTGGCTCGAGCCTTGGTGCGCGCTGTACCAGTGCGTGGGCGACACGCTTGAGCGCAAACACCGGATGCAGCCGTTCGACAGCTTCCGCCTGGGCGGCAACCTGACCCGGGTCTATGACCCGAGCGCGCAATCCAAGAAATGAGCGTTGCCTGAATGGGGGCCGCTTTGCGGCCCATCGCGACGCAAGGCCGCTCCTACAAGGACGGCGCTGAATCTGTAGGAGCGGCCTCGCGTCGCGAAACGAGGGCCAAGCCCTCGCCAGCGGTATTGAAGCAACAAAGGTTTCCTCCAGTTTCTCACTGGGGGGTTTGGGGGGCGCTTTGCCCTGGATGCTGTGAACAATTTAGGAGAACCGGGATGGTCTTCTCGTCCAACGTGTTCCTGTTCCTGTTCTTGCCGATATTCCTCGGCCTGTACTACCTGAGCGGGCAACGCTATCGCAACCTGCTGCTGCTGGTCGCCAGCTACATCTTCTACGCCTGGTGGCGGGTGGACTTCCTCGCCCTGTTCGCCGGTGTCACCCTGTGGAACTACTGGATCGGCCTGAAAGTCGGCGCCGCTGGCGTGCGCACCAAGCCTGCACAGCGCTGGCTGCTGCTGGGCGTAGGCGTGGACCTGGCGATCCTCGGCTACTTCAAGTACGCCAATTTCGGCGTCGACAGCCTCAACGCGATCATCAGCTCGTTCGGCCTTGAGCCCTTCATCCTCACCCACGTGCTGTTGCCGATCGGTATCTCGTTCTACATCTTCGAGTCGATCAGCTACATCATCGATGTGTACCGCGGCGACACCCCGGCCACCCGCAACCTGATCGACTTCGCAGCGTTCGTGGCGATCTTCCCGCACCTGATCGCCGGCCCGGTGCTGCGCTTCAAGGACCTGGTCGACCAGTTCAACAACCGCACCCACACCCTGGACAAGTTCTCCGAAGGCTGCACCCGCTTCATGCAGGGCTTCATCAAGAAAGTGTTCATCGCCGACACCCTGGCGGTGGTCGCCGACCATTGCTTCGCCCTGCAGAACCCGACCACCGGTGACGCCTGGCTCGGTGCGCTGGCCTACACCGCGCAGCTGTACTTCGACTTCTCCGGCTACAGCGACATGGCCATCGGCCTGGGGCTGATGATGGGCTTCCGCTTCATGGAGAACTTCAAGCAGCCTTACATCAGCCAGTCGATCACCGAGTTCTGGCGCCGCTGGCACATCAGCCTGTCGACCTGGCTGCGCGACTACCTGTACATCACCCTGGGCGGCAACCGCAAAGGCACCTTCAACACCTACCGCAACCTGTTCCTGACCATGCTGCTGGGCGGGCTGTGGCACGGCGCCAACTTCACCTACATCATCTGGGGCGCCTGGCACGGCATGTGGCTGGCAATCGAGCGCGCACTGGGCCTGGACACCAACCCGCAGCGCTTCAACCCGGTCAAGTGGGCGTTCACCTTCCTGCTGGTGGTGGTCGGCTGGGTGATCTTCCGCGCCGAAAACCTGGAGGTGGCCGGCCGCATGTACGGCGCCATGTTCAGCTTCGGCGAGTGGCAGCTGTCCGAACTCAACCGCGCCCAGCTCACCGGGCTTCAGGTGGCGACGCTGGTCATCGCCTACATCACCCTGGCGTTCTTCGGCCTGCGTGACTTCTACCGCAATGCCACCCCGCCGGCAGCCATGCGCACCCCGGCGCAGGTCAATGCCGACGGCTCGCTTGGCCTGGACTGGACCCGGGTGATGACCCGCGCCCTGATCCTGCTGCTGTTCGTGGCCTCGATCCTCAAGCTTTCGGCGCAGAGCTACTCGCCGTTCCTTTACTTCCAGTTCTGAGGTTGATGACCATGACCCGGACATTACGCATCACCTATTCCCTGTCGTTCATCGGCCTGCTGGTAGGCATGGGCGCCTGGTCCACCGGTGGCCTGCAAAGCTTCCAGCGCACCGAACAGATGACCGTGCTCAACGGCAAGCTGGCCAAGGCCGCCGAGACGCACTACGACGACGAGTTCCCGATCAAGCGCCTGGGCACCAACCTCTGGGCCGCGCTGGATTACAAGCTGTTCAACGAAGGCCGCCCGGGCGTAGTGCTGGGCCGTGACCAGTGGCTGTTCAGCGACGAAGAGTTCAAACCGACTGCCGGTGCCGACCAGCTCATGCAGGAAAACCTGGCGCTGATCCGCGGTGTGCGCGACACCCTGCAACAGCACGGCAGCCAGCTGGTGCTGGCGATCGTGCCGGCCAAGGCGCGGGTCTACTCGGAGTATGTGGGCAAGGAGGCACCAGCCAGCCTGCATGACGACCTGTACAACCAGTTCCATGCCCAGGTCCGTCAGGCCAACGTGTTCGCCCCTGACCTGATGGCCCCGATGGAACAGGCCAAGGCCCGCGGCCAGGTCTTCCTGCGCACCGATACCCACTGGACGCCGATGGGCGCTGAAGTCGCCGCACAGGCTGTGGCCGAGGCGGTCGGGCGCCAGAGCCTGCTCAATGGCGACCCCCAGACGTTCATCACCGAGGCCGGCAACACCGCCCCGTACAAGGGCGACCTGACCAACTTCCTGCCACTGGACCCGCTGTTCAGCAACCTCTTGCCCAGCCCGGACACCCTGCAGCAACGCAGCACGCGCCCGGTCGAGGCCGAAGGTGATGCGGGCGATGCCCTGTTCGCCGACAGCCAGATCCCGGTCGCCCTGGTCGGCACCAGCTACAGCGCCAACCCGCACTGGAACTTCCTCGGCGCGCTGCAGCAGGCCCTGCGCAGCGACGTCGCCAACTATGCCGAAGACGGCCACGGCCCCCTGCTGCCAATGCTCAAGTACCTGCAAAGCGATGCTTTCAAGAACGCCGCGCCACAGGTTGTGGTGTGGGAATTCCCCGAACGTTATCTGCCAATGAAAAACGACCTCAGCAGCTTCGATCCACAGTGGATCGCGCAACTGAAGAACACCCGCAAATCCGAAGAAAACCTGGCCCTGTCGTCCAACCGGACGGACCACTGATAGATAGAGAGGAACACGCACATGACTACCAAGACTTCCATTGCCAAAGCCCTCACCCTCGCAGCAGGCCTGTCGTTGGCTTCGATGCAGGCATTCGCCGGCGCCGACGCTGCCCTGTATGGCCCGACCGCACCGAAAGGCTCGACCTTCGTGCGCCTGTACAACGCCTCCCCTGCACCGGCTGCCGCCAGCGTCGGCAACACCCAGATCAAACAGGTCGGCGCCCAGGCCAGCAGCGACTTCAGCTTCCTCCCGGGCGGTGACTACACCGCGCAGGTCGCCGGCAAGAGTGTCCCGGTCAAGCTCGCCGCAGACAAGTACTACACCCTGGTCAACAACGGCAGCGGCAACCCGCAGCTGATCGAAGAACCGCCTTTCAAGAACAAGCAAAAAGCCCTGGTGCGTGTACAGAACCTGAGCGATCAGTCGCTGGCCCTGAAGACCGCTGACGGCAAGACCGAGGTGGTTACTCCGGTGGCTGCCAAAGGCCGTGGCGAGCGTGAGATCAACCCGGTCAAGGTGAACCTGGCCCTGTTTGCAGGAGACAAGAAAGTCAGCGACGTCAAACCCGTCGCCCTGGAGCGCGGCGAAGCCGCCGTGCTGTACGTCACCGGCTCGGGCAGCAGCCTGTCGCCGGTATGGGTCACCCGCCCAGTGTCCACCAACTGATCCTCTGCCTCTTTAACGACCTTATTGGAGAAACAACATGATCCCGGTAATTCTTTCTGGTGGTAGCGGTTCGCGTCTGTGGCCTTTGTCGCGCAAGCAGTTCCCCAAGCAGTTCCTCGCCCTGACCGGTGAGCACACGCTGTTCCAGCAAACCCTCGAGCGCCTGGTGTTCGAAGGCATGGACGCCCCGATCGTGGTCTGCAACAAGGACCACAAGTTCATCGTCCAGGAACAGCTCGCGGCGCTGAAACTGCAAACCCAAGGCATCCTGATGGAACCCTTCGGCCGCAACACGGCCCCTGCGGTGGCCATGGCCGCCATGAAGCTGGTCAACGAGGGGCGCGATGACTTGATGCTGGTGCTGCCGGCCGACCACGTGATCGACGACCAGAAGGCCCTGCAACGTGCCCTGGCCCTGGCCACCGTGGCTGCCGAGCGTGGCGAAATGGTGCTGTTCGGCGTCCCGGCGACCAAGCCCGAGACCGGCTATGGCTACATCCGCTCCAGCCAGGATGCCCTGCTGCCCGAAGGTGTGGCCCGGGTGGCGCAGTTCGTCGAAAAACCCGACGAAAAACGCGCCGCCGAATTCGTTCAGTCCGGTGGCTACTTCTGGAACAGCGGCATGTTCCTGTTCCGCGCCAGCCGCTTCCTTGAAGAGCTGAAAAAGCACGAGCCCGACATCTATGACACTTGCGTGCTGGCCCTGGAGCGCAGCGACGAAACAGATGATGTGCTGAGCATCGACGAAGCGACCTTCGCCTGCTGCCCGGACAACTCCATCGACTACGCGGTGATGGAAAAGACCCAGCGCGCCTGCGTAGTGCCGATGTCAGCTGGCTGGAGCGACGTCGGCTGCTGGTCGTCGCTGTGGGAAGTGCATGACAAGGACGCCAATGGCAACGTCACCAAGGGTGATGTGGTGGTGCAGGACAGCCGCAACTGCATGATCCATGGCAATGGCAAGCTGGTGTCGGTGATCGGCCTGGAAAACATCGTTGTGGTCGAGACCAAGGACGCGATGATGATTGCCCACAAGGACAAGGTCCAGGGCGTCAAGCAGATGGTCAAGACCCTCGACGAGCAAGGCCGCAGCGAAACCCAGAACCACCTTGAGGTGTACCGCCCGTGGGGCTCTTACGATTCGGTGGACATGGGCGGCCGCTTCCAGGTCAAGCACATCACCGTCAAGCCGGGCGCCAGCCTTTCGCTGCAGATGCACCACCACCGGGCCGAGCACTGGATCGTGGTATCGGGCACCGCCGAGGTGACGTGCGATGAAAACGTGTTCCTGCTCACCGAAAACCAGTCGACCTACATCCCGATCGCCTCGGTGCACCGCCTGCGCAACCCGGGCAAGATCCCGCTGGAGATCATCGAAGTGCAGTCCGGCAGTTACCTGGGCGAGGATGATATCGAGCGCTTCGAAGATGTGTATGGGCGCACGTCCACTCCCGTCGAACGTGGCGTATCGGTGAAGACCATCGCGCAGTAAGCTACGAGCTGCAAGCTACAAGCACAGCGGGTCGGCGGTGTACCTACAGATGTGGGGCCACCGCCGACCCGCTTTTCTCTTGCAGCTTGCCGCTTGCAGCTTGCAGCTGGCCGCTCCAAGATGTCCGAAGACTCGAACGGGAATCGGACCACATGATCATCGGCGCCTTCCTCATCCTCACCTGGCTGGTACTGCTGCTGCGTTACCCGGCCAAGGCCCTGCCGATCTCGCTGGCCGCTGTCTGCGGCCTCGGGCTGGTCACGCTGTTCGTCGTCTGGCAGGACACACGCGAAGCTTCGCAACTGGCGCGGCTTGACCTGCGCCTGACCTATTCGCCGGATCAATGCCCCGCCGACCGTGCCTTGAAGGTACACATGAAAAACGGCAACAAGGCTCCGCTGACAGAACTGCGCTGGCGGGTCGGTGCCTATGCCCCGGGCGATACCATCAACCTGGCTGAAAACACCTACAGCGCACCACGCTATCGTGGGCCGGGCGAACTGCAGCCTGGGGCAGAATGGACCGATTGCCTGCCACTGCCGCCACTGCGCGCCGGCTACCGGCCGCAGACACTGGAGTTTCGTGCCGAGCATCTACAGGGTACATTCGCCAACTGATACGGTGCCTGCTCTGGCCCTATCGCCGGCAAGCCGGCTGCCACAGGTTCACCGCTGCCCGCAGATTCGGGGTACTTCTGAGAGCTGCCTTGCCGGCGATAGGGCCAGCCCAGCCTATACATAACTTACTTTGAGCACAGGCCTGCCCAATGCCCACCGTCCTGATCACCGGTTGTTCCAGCGGCATCGGCCGCGCCCTGGCCGAAGCCTTTCGCGATGCCGGCCACGACGTTTGGGCCACCGCCCGTAAAGCCGAAGACGTCGAACACCTGGCCGGCGCCGGTTTCACCGCCCGGCAGCTTGACGTCAACGACGCCGAGGGCCTGAAGCACCTGGCCGAAGAGCTGGAAGCACGCCACGGCCGGCTCGACATCCTGGTCAACAACGCAGGTTACGGTGCCATGGGCCCCCTGCTCGATGGCGGCGTGGACGCCCTGCGCCAACAGTTCGAAACCAATGTGTTCGCCGTGATCGGTGTAACCGGTGCACTGTTCCCGCTGCTGCGCCGTGCGCGTGGGCTGGTGGTCAACATCGGCAGTGTATCGGGCGTACTGGTCACGCCGTTCGCCGGCGCCTACTGCGCCTCCAAGGCTGCCGTGCACGCACTGAGCGACGCCCTGCGCCTGGAGCTTGCGCCTTTCGGCATTCAGGTGATGGAAGTGCAACCGGGGGCGATCGCCTCACAATTCGCCAGCAATGCCCAGCGCCAGGCCGATCAGGTGGTAGCGGCGCAGTCGCCGTGGTGGCCGCTGCGCGAGCATATCCAGGCGCGGGCCCGCGCCTCGCAAGACCGGCCCACATCCGCGGCGCAATTTGCCCAAGGGCTGCTGGCGGCCACGCGCAAATCGCCTGTGCCAGCGGTGGTGCGGCTGGGCAATGGCAGTACGGCGTTGCCGCTACTGGCACGCTGGCTGCCACGCCGGTTACTGGACTGGGTACTGCGCAAACGCTTCGGGCTGCTGCGACCGCTCTGATTCACCGCCCAGGTGGATCACCTGCCCCCATTTGCGCTCGGCCATGCCGCGGGCGTAATGACGCTGCAGGCGCCGGGCAACGTCCCGCGTGCCGTTGTTGACCAGGATATCGGTATGCGGCACCTGCTCCAGCAACGCCTGTACGCCCTGTTCGGTGCCCAGGTCAGCGGCAACGCCAATGATCCGTGCCTTGGGCAAGCGCTCACGTATCGCTTTCAGCGCAGCGTCGACCAACGCCTGGGTGCGGTCGTTGAGCACGACCTCGGCGCCGGCGGCGGCAAGGTCTATGGCGGTAGACAGGCCCTGCCCTGCCATGGAGCCACTGATGAGTGCGCGCTTTCCATTGAGGGAGAGGTGCATGGCTGCCTCCGCTTGATCACACCTTTTTCATCGGCTGCCCGTCGAACGCCTGCCAGCCACCACCCAAAGCCTTGTACAGCCCGACCAATGCCTGCGATACCGCCGCCGAACTGTCGATCCACTGCTCTTCGCTGGCCAGCAACGCACTCTGTACGGTCAGCACGTTGAGAAAGTCCACTGCCCCTTCCACGTACTGACGCTGGGCGGTTTCCAGGGCGATGCGGTTCTGCCGCACCGCTTCGGCCAAATGATCACGGCGCAGCTGGCTGGCGTTGTACAGGCGCAACACATCGTCGATCTCGTGCCAGGCACCGAGCACCACCTTGCGGTAGTTGAGCGCCGCCTCCTGCTGCTGCGCCTCACGCAGCGCCAGGGTGCCCTTGAGCCGGCCACCCTCGAAGATCGGCAACGACAGCTGTGGGCCGAAGGCAAAGCGGCGCGAGTCCCAGGCGCCGAAATCCGACAGTTGCATGGCCTGGAAGCCGACGCTGCCAGACAGCCGGATGCTGGGGTAGAAATCCGCCTTGGCCACGCCAATGCTGGCAGTGGCCGCATGCAGCCGCGCCTCGGCCTGGCGGATGTCCGGACGGCGCTCGGCCAGCTCGGACGGCAAGCCGATCGCAAATTGCTGCTGCGGCGCGGGCAACTCCCCGCCCTCAAGCAACTGTGCCTGCAAACTGCGTGGGGGCTCGGCCGCCAGCAGGCTGAGCGCGTTGATCAGGTCGTCGCGCCGGGCCTCCAGGCTCGGTAGACGGGCCAGGATCGAGGCAACCTGGGCACTGGCCTGGGCCACGTCGAGCCGGGTGGCGACACCCTCGGCCTGGCGGTCCTGGGACAGCTTCAGGCTGTGCTGGGCGACCTTCAGGTTGTCGCGCGTGACATCGAGCGTGTGCTGCACGGCACGCAACTGGATGTAGTTGCCTGCGGTTTCCGACAACAGCGCCAAGAGCACACCGCGCCGGTCATTCTCGGCCACTTCCACCGTGGCGTCGGCAGCCTCCACCTGCCGGCGCACCCGGCCCCAGAGGTCCAGCTCCCAACCGGCGACCAGGTCGCCCTGCCACAGGTTGAACGCCGACTTGCCTGCTTTGCCAGACGGGTCGCTGAGGCCTTCGGCACTGTTACGGGCGCGGTTGTAGCCGCCATCCACATCGACCGACGGCGCCTGGTCGGCAGCCACCGTGCTGCGCAAGGCGCGGCTTTGCAGCAGCCGCGCACTGGCGATCTGCAGGTCGAGGTTACGCTCGGCCACCTGCTGGATCAGCGCACTCAGGCGCGCATCGTGGAAGGTCTCCCACCAACGCAGTTCAAGCGGTTCTGCTTGCGGCTGGCTGGGTGCCGCCTGGCCCTGCAGCGGTGCCCATTGCTGCGGGGCCTGGCTGTCCGGGCGTTTGAAGTCGGGGCCCAGGGTGCAGCCGGCCATCAGTACGGCCAGCAGCAAGGGGCTCAAGCGTACTGCCGGTTTCATCGTGCACTCACCTCTTTGCCACTGAACGTGTCACCACGGGTGTCGATGGTCGCTTCCACCGACATGCCCACACGCAGGCGCGCAAGCAACGGCTGGCCGTCATCGAAAACGATTTTCACCGGGATGCGCTGCACGACCTTGGTGAAGTTGCCGGTGGCGTTGTCGGGTTTTACTGCCGCGAAGGTCACGCCAGTTGCAGGCGCAATGCTTTGGACATGGCCCTTGAGGGTTTCACCGGAAAAGGTATCGACGCTGATACTGACAGGCTGCCCCGGCTGCACATGGGTCAGCTGGGTTTCCTGGAAATTGCCGACCACATAGGCATGCTGCAAGGGCACCACCGACAGCAGGCGTGCGCCCGGGTTGACGAAGGCGCCAACGCGCAGGGCACGCTCACCGACCATGCCATCCACCGGGGCGGTAATGCGCGTGTAGGACAGGTCCAGCTGAGCTTTTTCAACGCCCGCTTCGGCACGCTTGAACTGCCCATCGGCGCTGGCGACCTGAGCGCTGAGGATGTCCACCTGCTTGCGCGCGGCAACCAATGCAGCCTGGGTATTGGCCAGCCGTGCGCGGGCCTGGTCGACCCGGCTGCGCGCCTGCTGGGCATTCTGCACGGTGCCGGCGCCCTGCTGGGCGAGGCGGCTGTAGCGGTTGACCTCGTGGTCGGCGAACGATGCTTCAGCCTGCGCTGCCTTCACCGCCGCCTCGGCCTGGGCAATCAATGCCGCCTGGCGTTCCAGGGTGGCACGGGCATCGGCGCTTTGCGCCTTGGCCACCAGCAACTGGGCCTGCGCGGCATCCAGGGCGGCCTGGTAGTCCCGCGCATCGATGGTCGCCAGCAACTGGCCGGCCTGCACCTGCTGGTTGTCTTCGACCAGCACTTGCTTGACGAAGCCGGCCACCTTGGGCGCCACTACGGTGTAATCGGCGATCACGTAGGCGT
>NZ_MOMO01000239.1:0-30318 GCF_009933855.1 Pseudomonas sp. SG-MS2
CGCCAGCGGCAGGTACTGGCCTTTGCGCGATTCGTAGAGCGCGAAGTACCGGGCGGCGATGAAGAAGTCGGGCGCCACGCTGGCCTCGGGCGCCTGGCCGCGAAAGTCCCGTGACAGGGTCAGGTGTGGCCGGTACTCATGGGCCTGCTCGGCAAAGCCCATGGGCAGCAGTGCCTGCTGCAGCCCATAGGCCAGATGGCGCAGCGCAGCCGGGGCCTGCTGCGGCTCGAGCACCAGCACGTTTGCCCGCGGCCAGACCTTGAGCTGATCGAGCAGCAGGCGCAGGGGGGCATCAGGGCGCGCCAGGTTGTCCACCGCAGCGCAAATCGCCGGTACCTGCGCTACATCCACATCGCCTAGAAACATCAGGGTCAGGTGGAAGTTCGCACTGGGCACCGGTTTGCCACTACGCAGCTGGAGGCCACGCCGCCACTGGCCTATCGCACGCTGCTGGGCGTCGGTTACCGGCAGGGCCAAAAACAGCCGTTTGAAGGGGGCGCCACTGCGGCGCGGGTCCTGAACCATGCGTGCTCCTTTACCTTAAACGTTTGCGCAAACTGCGGCCATTACACCTTGGTCGGCCGCAAATCTCGCCAACCTCGGTACAAACTATCTGTACAAACTCCCCCCATGATTGTTTATGCTGGCGGGCTTATGCCATGGCGCATGGCCATTTTTCGACAAGTAATCGTCCATGAAAATTGCACTCGTACTGATCTTTGCCCTCTCGATCGCCTATGTTCATCTGCGCGGTCGGGTACGCCACAAGCTCACCCGCCAATTGGGTGACCACTCCAGTTTCCTGGCCCCGGTCAACAGCTTCCTTTACCTGTTCTCCAGGCACCCGGCCAAACCCTATCTGCCGGTAGAAGCGTTCCCCGAGCTGCAGCCGCTCAAGGACCACTGGCAGGAAATCCGCCAGGAGGCCCAGCAGTTGCTGCATGTGGGCGAGATCAAGAAGTCCGATAATTACGACGACGTTGGCTTCAACTCCTTCTTCAAGACCGGCTGGAAGCGCTTCTACCTGAAATGGTACGGCGAAAGCCACCCGTCTGCGATGAACCTGTGCCCACGCACCACCGAGTTGCTGCAGGGCATCGGCACGGTCAAGGCAGCCATGTTCGCGACCCTGCCGCCGGGCGCCAAGCTGGTGCGCCACCGCGACCCTTATGCAGGCTCCTACCGCTACCACCTGGGCCTGGATACGCCGAACGACGATGGCTGCTACATCGATGTGGATGGCGAGAAGTATTCCTGGCGTGACGGCGAAGCCGTGGTGTTCGACGAGACCTACATCCACTACGCCGCCAACACCACCGAGCACAACCGGATCATTCTGTTCTGCGACATCGAGCGCCCGCTGAAATACCGCTGGGCAACTGCCTTCAACCGCTGGTTCAGCCGCAATGTCATGGCTGCCGCGGCAGCGCCGAACAATGCCAATGACAAGACTGGCGGCATCAACCGCCTGTTCACCCGGATCTACAAGATTCGTGAACGGGGCAAGGCACTGAAAAAACGCAACCGCATGCGCTACTACCTGGAGAAGTGGCTGGTAGTGGCGGCCTTGGTGCTGGCGTTCATCTATATCTGAGCAGGCCGGGAGCCTTTTGCCGCCATGATCCACATCCGCCCCATGACGCCCGAGGACTTCGAGCGTTTCTGGCCCACCTTCCAGGCCGTTGTCCAGGCCCGCGAAACCTACGCCTACGACCCTGCCCTGAGCTTCGAACAGGCACGCCAGCTATGGCTGGAGCTGCCTTTGCACACGCTGGTGGCCGAGCAAGACGGTGAGTTGCTGGGGGCATACTACCTCAAGGCCAATGCCGCCGGCCCCGGTGCCCATGTCGGCAATTGCGGCTACATGGTCGCCGAAGCCGCCCGTGGTCGCGGCGTGGCCAAGCTGATGTGCGAACACTCACAGAAACTGGCGCGTCAGGAAGGCTTCCTGGCGCTGCAGTTCAACTCGGTGGTGGCCAGCAATGAAGTGGCCGTGGCGCTATGGCACAAACTGGGCTTCGAGACCGTCGGCCGCTTGCCCAAGGCTTACCGCCACGCCCGCCTGGGCCTGGTGGACTGCCTGGTGATGTACAAATGGCTGGCCGACGAGCCGGTAGTGGAAAAACCGCCGCTGCTGATTGGCCGCAAGAACATCGAGGCGCGCGTGTCGCGGCGGCGTGGCCGCTAAACGCGTTGATACCCTGGCCCGCGCCACCGGATTTGCACTTTTCTGCGAACCCGTGGCATAGATGCGGGTCAACGCCTGTATGTGACCGTCTGCGCCACTCAAGGAGCCCCTGCATGAGCAAGTCCCCCTATGTTCCGCCCAAGGTCTGGCGCAATGAGTCAGCCTCTGGCGGCCAGTTCGCCAGTATCAACCGCCCGATCGCCGGCCCTACCCACGACAAGGCGCTGCCTGTCGGCAAGCACCCGTTGCAGCTGTACTCACTGGCAACCCCCAACGGCGTGAAAGTCACCATCCTTCTTGAAGAACTGCTGGCCCTGGGCCACAGCGGCGCCGAGTACGACGCCTGGTTGATCCGCATCGGCGAAGGCGACCAGTTCTCCAGCGGGTTCGTTGAGGTCAACCCCAACTCGAAGATCCCCGCCCTGCTCGATCGCAGCGTCGAGCCACCGGTTCGGGTATTCGAATCGGGTTCGATCCTGCTGTACCTGGCCGAGAAATTCGCAGCCTTCCTGCCCACCGGTGCGGCCGCGCGTACCGAAACCCTGAACTGGCTGTTCTGGCAGATGGGTTCGGCGCCTTATCTGGGTGGGGGCTTTGGCCACTTCTACGTGTATGCCCCGGAAAAGTTCGAATACGCCATCAACCGGTTCACCATGGAAGCCAAGCGCCAGCTGGATGTGCTTGAGCGGCGCCTTGCGCAAAGCCGCTACCTGGGTGGCGATGAGTACAGCATCGCCGATATCGCCGTGTGGCCGTGGTATGGCCAACTGGTGCGCGGCAACCTGTATGGCGCAGCAGAGTTCCTTGCCGTGCATGAATACCCGCAGGTGCAGCGCTGGGCCGAAGAAATCGCGCAGCGGCCGGCCGTGCAGCGGGGCACCCGGGTCAACCGCACCTGGGGAGATGAAGCCAGCCAGGTGCCTGAGCGCCATTGGGCGGCAGATCTGGATTAAGCGCGTATGGGCCGCCAAGCGGCCCTTTGCCCAGCAAGCCGGCAGCCGCAGGGCCCGACAATGCCCCGCTGCAAAAATCCATTTGCCCCCGCGCAAACCTGCTTCCGCCCAGCCCTTCTTGTACACTCCTCGCAAAAGCCCCCACCTGCACAAATTTTGGTGAAAGCATGATCGAGGTAACCGAGGTTTCCATTGCCGAGCTGCGCGACGCGCTCGAAAAGGGCCGCACGACGGCGGTCGAGCTGGTCAAGGCCTACCTGGCGCGCATCGACGCCTACGATGGAGCCGATACCCCCACCGCGCTGAACGCGGTGGTAGTCCGCAATCCAGAGGCGCTCAAGGAGGCCGAGGCTTCCGACGCGCGCCGCGCCCGTGGCGAACTGCTCGGCCCGCTCGATGGCATCCCTTACACCGCCAAGGACAGCTACCTGGTCAAGGGCCTGACCGCTGCATCCGGCAGCCCGGCGTTCAAAGACCTGGTGGCCCAGCGCGACGCGTTCACCGTCGAGCGCCTGCGCGCCGGCGGCGCCATCTGCCTGGGCAAGACCAACATGCCGCCCATGGCCAACGGTGGCATGCAGCGCGGCGTCTACGGCCGTGCCGAAAGCCCGTACAACGCCAACTACCTGACCGCACCGTTCGCCTCCGGCTCATCCAACGGTGCCGGCACCGCCACCGCTGCCAGCTTCAGCGCCTTCGGCCTGGCCGAGGAAACCTGGTCCAGTGGCCGTGGCCCGGCCTCTAACAACGGCCTGTGCGCCTACACCCCTTCGCGCGGGGTCATTTCGGTACGCGGCAACTGGCCGCTGACACCGACCATGGACGTGGTAGTGCCCTACGCCCGCACCATGGCCGACCTGCTGGAAGTGCTGGATGTGGTGGTTGCCGACGATGCCGACAAGCGTGGCGACCTCTGGCGCCTGCAACCTTGGGTGCCAATCCCGGCCGCCTCTTCGGTACGCCCGGCGTCCTACCTGGACCTGGCGGTTGACGCCAGCGCGCTCAAGGGCAAGCGTTTCGGCGTACCGCGCATGTACATCAACGCCGACCCCGAGGCCGGTACGTCCGAGAAACCTGGCATCGGTGGCCCGACCGGCCAGCGCATCAACACCCGAGCCACGGTCATCGACCTGTGGCAACAGGCACACCAGGCCTTGGAAGCAGCGGGCGCTGAAGTGGTTGAAGTGGACTTCCCACTGGTCTCCAACTGCGAAGGCGATCGGCCCGGCGCACCGACCGTTTACAACCGCGGTATCGTCAGCAAGGCGTTCCTGCATGACGAGCTGTGGGAACTGTCCGGCTGGGGCTTCGACGACTTCCTGCGTGCCAACAACGACCCCAAGCTCAACCGCCTGGCCGATGTCGACGGCCCGCAAATCTTCCCCCACGACCCAGGCACCCTGCCCAACCGTGAGGACGATCTGGCTGCCGGCATGGACGAGTACGTCAACATGGCCAAACGCGGCCTGAAGCGCTGGGACCAGATCGAAACCCTGCCCGACGGCCTGCGCGGGCTGGAAAAGACCCGCAAGCTGGACCTGGAAGACTGGATGGACGCCCAAGGCCTCCATGCGGTGCTGTTCCCGACCGTGGCCGACGTTGGCCCGGCCGATGCCGATGTGAACCCGGCCTCGGCGGACATCGCATGGAGCAACGGCATCTGGGTAGCCAACGGCAACCTCGCCATCCGCCACCTGGGCGTACCGACCGTCACCGTGCCGATGGGCGTGATGGCTGACATCGGCATGCCGGTGGGGCTGACCTTCGCCGGGCGTGCCTACAGTGACAATGCGCTGTTGAGTTTTGCGGCAGCCTTCGAAGCGACCGGCTCACGCCGCATGATCCCGCCACGGACACCGGCGCTGGGGTGATGGTAGCCTGAAAGGCCAATTTCTTTCGCACCCTTGAGATCGAGCGCCACGCCGGCGCTCGATCTGCGCAGCACCGCAAACCGCAGGTCAGCCCCCAACGACCACACAAGTTTCAGAACTACTTCTCGATACAAAAGCTCGCCACCAATCGACGCAACTCCCGCGAACGCCCATCCAGCTTTTCACACACTCCCAACGTCTGCTCTTGACCCGCCTGCACATGCTGATTGAGCGTGACGATTTCGCCCACTTCGCGACCGATCGACTCGACCACCGCACGTTGCTGATCCGTGGCGGCAGCGACGGACTGGTTCATGTCATCGATATCGGCCAGACGCCCAATCACTGCATCAATACCCTCGCAGGCCTGAGCGATGACGTGAACGCTGCGCTCGGCGTGCTGGTGGCTGGCTACCATCGAGGCGATCGACGCTTGGGCGCCGACCTGCAGCGATTCGATCATGGCATGGATCTCCTGGGCCGACCTTTGGCTGCGATGTGCCAGTTGACGCACCTCGTCCGCCACCACCGCGAAACCTCGGCCAGACTCCCCTGCTCGCGCAGCTTCAATGGCTGCGTTGAGCGCCAGCAAATTGGTTTGTTGGGCGATGCTGTGAATCACTTCGAGGATGCGGCCGATGGCTTCGGTCTGGCCGCCCAATTGCTCCATGCTCGCGCGGGCGGTTTCAACTTGCGCCGCGAGCGCACCAAGTGCCGTGGAACCATCGCTGAGAATACGCTGGCCCTGCTCGGCCTGGTTGCGCGCCGCAGCACTTTGCACCGAAACATTGGCGGCGTTGCCGGCGATTTCCTGGGCGGCGGCACCCAATTGCTCGATGGCAGCGGCAACCGTGTCGCTGCGCTGCACCAGTTCGCTTGACTGGCGCAGGGTAGCCTGGCTGGCCTGGACCACGCTGCGCGCACCTTCATCGACGCCGACACTGCCATTGGCGACCAGCCCGATGGTGCGCTGCATGCGCTCGACGAAAAGGTTGAACGCCTGGGCCAACTGGGCCAGCTCGTCCCGGCCGGTGGCAGGCAGGCGCTGGGTAAGGTCGCCTTCACCGGCGGCGATATCCTGCATGGCGACGATCATGCGCAGCAGCGGCTTTAGCAGCAAACGCAGCAGCACACCAAGGGCGAGCATCACCAGCAGCACTGACACCAGCATGGCGATCAACGCCGAACCACTGAAGTCGCGCAGTTGCTGGTAAGCAAGGTCACGATCCACCGAAAGCCCGACATACCAGTCAGCACCCGGCAGCCCCGGTACCGGGACGAAGGTATCGATGCGAACCTGGCCATTCACCTCGTGCTCTTGCAGGTCACGACTGACTTTCAGGGGTTGCGCCGGGTCCAGTTCGTTGAGACGACGGTTGATCAGGTCAGTCTGGGGATGCACCAGGATCTTTCCAGCGCCATTGACCAGATAGGCATAGCCTTTGCCCTGCAGGTCGACGCTGCCGATGATCTGGACCAGCGTATCGATCGGCATTCCCGCGCCCACCGCGCCAAGCAGCTCGCCGGCACGCACCACCGGGGCAGCGGCGGCCATGATCATTTCCTGGGTAGCGGCATTGATATAAGGCTCAGTGAGGACGCTGTCGTTGCGCGTCTGCACACGCTGGTACCAATCGCGCTGGCGAGCATCATAACCGGCGGGCATATCTTGCTGCGGGCGAATGCTGAAACTGCCATCGGCGCGCGCCAGGTACACCATGTTGAAGGTGTTTTTCAGCACATCCTGGCCGAAGGCCTGCTCGACGGCGGCTTCGCGGGTATCGGCGGCCAAGCGCTGTGCCAGGCTTTCCACCAGCAGCACTCGCCCGCCAAGCCAGTTGTGAACGCTGTCGGCGGCCAGGGCGCCAACCTCGCGCAGCTGGCTTTGCAGCTCTCGGGCCAGCAGGCGCTTTTGCCAGATGTAGTTGTACAGGGTGAACGAAGCGAAGGCGCTGACCACGACCAGGGCAGCGGCCAACAGAATCTTGTGGCTGAATTTCATCATCAAGGCTCTAAAAAGGGCCGCGCAGTAAACCCTGCGCGGCCAAACACGCTCTACGCCATTCGCGGCCCCAGGAGCGCGAGGACGCGAATGCCGGCAGAGTCTCAGGCGACCCGCCCTCCCAGGTACAGTTCGCTGACTTGCGGGTCGTGCATCAGCTCCCGAGCATTGCCGGTCAACGCCACACTGCCCATCGACAGCACATAGGCGCGGTCGGAGATGCGCAGCGCCTCCATCGCGTTCTGCTCCACCATCAGGATGGTCACGCCTTCCTGGTCGCGGACCTGCTGGATGGCTTCGAACACTTCCAGCAGCACTTTGGGCGACAGGCCCGCCGAGGGTTCATCGAGCAGCAGCAGGCTGGGCCTGGGCATCAGCGCCCGGGCCAGGGCAAGGATCTGCCGCTCACCACCGGACATGGACGCCGCGGGTGCGTTGAACTTCTTTGCCAGGATCGGGTAGGACGTGCACAGTTCATCGATACGTCGCTGGTTGTCCTGGGGGCGCTGGTAGTGCCCGCCCACGTGGAGGTTTTCGCGGATGCTCAGGCTGGCGAACACGTTGTCGGTCTGCGGCACGAAGCCAAGCCGGCAGCGGCGGATCTTCTCGTGCACCGGTACCCGCGACACGTCCTGCCCCTGCAGCAGGACCTGCCCCTTGCGCGGCAGCAGGTAACCGGCGATGGTCTTGAGCAAGGTGCTCTTGCCGCAACCATTAGGGCCCAGCAAAGTAACGATTTCCTTCTGTTCGGCATGCAAAGTCATGCCGCGCAGGATGTCCACCTCGGCGCTGTAGCCGGCGACGACGTCCTTCACTTCGATCATGGCGCGTTCTCCTCGATGGCTTGCGGGCTGTGACGGCCTCCCAGGTAGGCCTGGATCACCCGCGCGTTGGAGGTCAGTTTGTCCGGCCTGCAACTGGCGACGATCTCGCCGCGGTCCAGAACCACGCAGCGGCTGCAGACGTCGCGGATGAAGTGCATGTCATGCTCGACGATCACCAGCGTCATGCCCTGGGCATTGAGGCGCTTGAGCGCTGCCACCAGGTCACGGCGCAGGTTGGGGTGCACCCCGGCGGTAGGCTCGTCGAGCAGCACCAGCTCAGGCTCGCCCATCAAGGCACAGACAATGCCCAGCAGTTTCTTCTGCCCACCCGACAGCGCCGAAGCCGGCAGGTCGCGCACAGGGCTGAGCAGCAACTCATCGATCAGCCGCTCGGCCTTGGCCCGCGCCTGTTCTTCGGCCCGGCGCAGCGCCGGTAGGCCGAGCAGCGTGGCGATCACACCGTGCTGGCGAGTGCAGGCTGCCATCGCCACTTCGATGACCGACATCTTGGTGGGCATGGAAGGCAGCTGGAAAGTCCGGGCAATGCCGTGGCGGACGATACGGTGGGCCTGCAACCGCTCGATACGCCGTGCTCCCAGCGCAATGGCGCCGCCATCCACCGCTTCAAAACCCGTGATGCAGTTGAGCAAGGTGCTTTTGCCGGAGCCGTTGGGCCCAAGCAGGCCGACGATTTCGCCGCGCTGCACGTTGAAGCTCACGTCACGCAGCACCTGGTTGCCGCCAAAGGCCTTGGCTACCGATTGCACATTGAGCAGGTATTCGCGCGAAGCACTCATGCGATCTTCCTTACTTTTTCAGGGATCAGACCTTCGCTGCGCCACATCAGGCAGGCCAGCAGGATCGCGCCGATCAGGCCCAGGCGCAGGGCGCCGGCAAGGTCGGAATCAAAGCCCAGGTAATCCTTGGCGAAAGGCACCAGGCTGTAGGCGGCCTGTACCAACAACACCCCCAGCAACACGCCGCGCAGGTTGCCCAGGCCACCGATCATCAACATGGTCCAGAGCAGGAAGGTCTCGGAGGCGAGCAGGTAGTCGGGGCCGACATAACTCATGAAGTGGGCGTACAGCGAACCGGCGATGGCGGTTAGCGCAGCGCTGGCCATGATCGCCCGCGACTTCAGCGAGGTCAGGTCATACCCCATGCAGGCGGCCAGTTGCGGTTCCTCGCGCATCAGCCGCAGGGCACGGCCGAAACGGCCATCGGCAAGCCGCTGGCAGAGCAGCGTGGCGATCCCCAGCAGCACCAGCATCATCACCAGAAAGCCCACACCGTCGAACAGCGTAGGGATCGCGCCGATGCCTTGCGCCCCACCGGTAAGCCAGCCCTCGTTGGTCGCCACCACGCGCAGGATTTCGGCAATTGCCAGGGTGGCGATACCCCAGTAGTCCGAAGCCAGCTTGCGCCCCAGGCGGGCCACGCACCCGCCCAGACCCATGGCCAGAAGCACACCAAAGGCCATGCCGAGCCATGGCGAATAGCCAGCCTGGACCGCGATGCCGGTGGCGTAGGCGCCCAGGCCGGCGAAGGCGATGTGCCCGAAATTGAGCAGGCCGCCATAGCCGGCCTGCAGGTTGAGCCCCAGTGCCATCAGGCCATAGAGGCTGGCGAAGGTGAGCGCGGAAACAAGGAAATCAAACACGGCGCACCTCCCGGTCGAACAGGCCGTAGGGCTTGAACAGCAATGCCAGTAGCAGGATCAGGAACGCAGCGCCGCTGATGTAGGACACCGGCAGGAAGGCCATTTCCCGGCCCACCAGCCAACCGAAGTTCAGGTTGGTGACCAGGGTTTCGGTGAAGGCGATCAACAAGGCGCCGGCGACCGCACCCATGGGGTTGCCAAGGCCACCGAGGATGGCCGCAGCGAACACCGGCAGGAGCAAGTCATGCCCCAGGTTGATGTGGGCACCGGTGGACAATGCCAGCAGGCCGCCGCCAAGACCTGCGATGGCACCACTGGCGAAGGTCACCATCAGGGTGATCCGGGCAGCGTGCAGGCCGCTGGCGTTGGCCAGTGCCGGGTTGCCGGCCAGCGCGCGCATGGCGCGACCCAGACGGGTATGGAACAGTGCCACGGTGAACGCTGCCAGCAGAACGAGGGTGGTGGCGAAGAAGTACAGCTGGGTGTGGGTGATGCGCGCATCGCCCAACAGGATCGGAGCCTTCAGGGGTAGCTCGAACATCCGCGGGAAGGTCCCCGCGCTGCCCTGGAGCGCGGCGACCAGCAGCATGGCGATGGCCAGCGAGCCAATCATGGCGATGGCCGGGCCACTTTTGAGCAGGCGCTGAAACACCAGGCGCTGCAGCACCAGGGTCAGGGCACCGACCAGCAGTGCAGCAAACAGCAAGGCCAGCGGCAAGGGCACGCCGGCGGCGTCCAGGCCATAGGTCAGGTACGCACCAAGCATGGCGTACTGTACGTGGGCGATATTGGGAAACTTGACCAGGCCATACACCAGGCTGAGGCCGAAGGCGATCAGCGCCAGGTCGGTTGCCCGCAGCAAGGTATCGATCAGGAACTGCAACATGGAAAACACTCCGCAAGAGCAGGCACAAGCCCGCCCGGCGAACCGGGCGGGCGTATCGCGTACTTATCGAGGTACGACTTTGCCGCCGTCATACTTGAGCTTGGCGTAGGGCGGGTCGAGCCGCTGGCGGCCGTCGTCGAAGGCGACTGTGCCAGTCACGCCGTCATAGCCCTTGCCCACCTCCTTGAGCGCAGCCTGTACTGCGGCCGGCTCGGTGCTGCCGGCCTTTTCGATCGCCTTGGCCGCCATCAGCACGGCGTCGTAGGCATAGCCGGTGTAGGAGGTTTTCATGCCTTCCTTGTATTTGGCGGCGAAGGCATCGGCGTAGGCCTTGCCGGTCGGGCCAACGAACGACCCGACCTCCATCCCCAACTGGCCCTGGGCGATGTTGGCCGGCGTGTCCGACAGGCTCATGGACAACAGGATCGCGTACCACGGCTGTTCACGCAGCCCCAGCTCCAGTGCCTCGCGGTTGATGACCGCAGACTCCTGCCCATAGGCGGTGTAGATGTATGCGTCCGGTTTGCTGCGGGCGATCTGTTGCAGTTCGCGGCGGTAGGTTGACTGGCCGGCGGTGTAGAGCGTCTCGTTGACGATCTTGCCGCCGAGCTTTTCGAACTCGGCGCGAAAACCGTGTGCTACGCCCTGACCGTAGGCATTGTTCGGTGCCAGGACGGCGACGTTACGAAAGCCCAGGTCCCAGGCATCCTGGGAAGAAAACTTGTTGCCCTTGTCTTCCAGGCCGATCAGGTTGAACGAGCTACTGCCCAGGTCGCGGATCTTCACGCTGGTGCTGGCGATGTTGATATGCACCACGCCCTCTTTCACCAGATACTGGCCCATCGGGATGCTGATACCCGACGAGTATTCGCCGATCACCACCGGCACCTTGTCGACGCTGACCAGCTTGCGTGCGGCGTTGATGGCGGTGGTGGGATTGCCGCCGGAATCTTCGACGATGACCTGGAATGGCTTGCCGAGCACACCACCGTCGGCGTTGACCTTGTCTTCAGCCAGCTTCACGGCGCGGCGCACGTCTTCGCCAACGGTGGCGTTGGCGCCCGTCAGGGAGAGCACGGCGCCCATCTGCACAGCGTCAGCGGCAGACGCGAACGGCGCGGCCGTGGCCAGGGTAAATAACATCGAAGTCGAAATAAGCATGGAGCGGAACTTGAAAGGCATAACTGTCTCCTTGGAATGATCGTGACGGCGTCGCCGTCGCTCACTGCGTCATGCAGCCCCCTGCGCCAGCGGGGCAAAACAGCTCAAGCACCGATGCTCCCTGAGTCGCTCGTGGCAAATCACGGACGCACCGCTCCGGTCCTCCCGAGGGTTGCGGGAGGAGGAAAAATTCATTGCATCGCTTCGAAGCCCTTACCAGATAGGCACGGTGTAACTGACGGTCAGGCGGTTGTGATCGATATCGCCCAGCACGTCGCTGCGCAGTACGCCGTTGCGCCAGGCGACGCCCACGCCTTTCAATGGCCCGCCTTGCACCACATAGCTCAGTACGATGTCGCGCTCCCACTCTTCACGGTCGGAACCAACGGCAGTCTTGATCTGGTCGCCCTTTAGCCAGGTGACGCTGGCGTTCAGGCCTGGTACGCCGAGCGCGGCGAAGTCGTAGGCGTAGCCGCCCAGGATGGTGCGCTCACCCGCGTAGGTGAAGTTCTGCACCAGGCTGTCGGTGATCACATAAGTGCTGGTGCCGCCGGCGCCCTCGTTGGCCAGGCCACCCTGGTTCAACTGGGTGAAGACGCTGTCGTCCGACACCTGCTGGTAACCCAGGGTCAGGGCATGGCCGCTCAGGGCGTAGGTGAACTTGGCGCTCCAGGTCGAGTTGTCCAGTTCGCCATCGTTGCCGCTGGCATTGGTCGATGCCAGGTAGCCTGCAGCACGGTCGGCATTCTTGCCATCAGAGGTGGTGCGGAAGTAGCGCAGGTCGGTCTTGAGCACGCCGGGGCCCAGTGCCAGGCTGTGCAACGCACCGAGGAAGTGCTGGTCGTAATAATCTTCGAGGTTGGCGAAGTAATACTGCAGGGTCAGGTCCTTGATGCCTTTGTAGTCGCCCCCGGCAAAACGCAGGTGGTCGCTTTCCTGACTACCGCCGGCGATAGACATGCCGGTGAAGTTGCTCGACATACGGCCCACCACATGCTCGATCTGGCCACCAGTGAGGGTCAGGTTGTCGATCTCGTTGCTGGTGATCTGCCCGCCTTCGAACAGCTGCGGCAGCATGCGGCCGTCGTTCGACCAGAGGATGGGCAGCTTCGGCGTGAGGATGCCATAGCGAGCCTCGGTCTTGGACAGGCGTACCTTGCCGGTCAGGCCACCGCGGCTGAAGTTGTCCACGGCCTCGCCGTCGCTGTCGGCCGGGAAAATGGACCGCGCACCCGGTGCATCGAGCTTCACGCCGAGGGTGTAGGTGGCATCTGCCCCGAAGCCGACCAGCCCCTGGGTGAAACCGGACTGCACGTTGAGCAGGAAGGCCTGGCCCCACTCGTCCTGGGTCTGGGTATCGGTGTCACGGAAATCGTGGTTGAAATAGAAGTTGCGTAGCTCCAGCTTTGCCGTGCTGTCTTCGATGAACCCTGCGGCAAGTGTCTGCCCGCCGAAACTCCCCATGGCCGCAAGAATGGCCAGATTCAATAGTTTTCTCTTCATGTGAAGCGACTCTCCCTTGTGTATTGCTTTTATTAGGACGCACGCCCCCGCGGGGCTGCCATGGCAAGGCAGGCCCGGGGAACGGATACGGAGTGGCGACAGATAGAACCCGGAGCGCGCAGGCTCCGGTCATTGCATTCAGGAAGCGCGAGCGCCGCCTTGAATTTCGTCGTCTTTGCGACGTTTACCAACGGACAGGATGGCGACCAGCGAGATGGCTACGGTTGCCAGCATGTACAGGGCCACCGGCTGCCAGTCGCCCTTGTACTCGGACAGCAGCCAGGTTGCGATCAGTGGAGCCGTGCCGCCCGCCAGTGCAGCGCCCAGCTGGTAGCCCAGGGTGATGCCGGTGTAGCGCACGCGGGTGGAGAATATTTCCGAAGACAAGGTGCCGAGCACGGCGGTGACCGGCGCCCAGAGCACGCCGAAGCCGATGACGGTGGCGACGGTGATGCCCCATTGGGTGCGGGTATCGAGCAGCATGAAATACGGCACGATGTACAGCGCAATGGCCAGGATGCCGCCGATGTACACGCGCTTGCGGCCGATGCGGTCAGACAGCCAGCCCATGACCGGGATCAGCAGCGAGGCCACCAGGGCACCGATCATCACGGCGTTCAACGCCGAGACTTTCTGGTAGCCGAGGTTGTTTACCGCATAGCTGACCACGAAGGTCGAGAAGATATAGAACGGCGCCGTCTCGACCACTTTCAGGCCCGCGGCGATCAGCACTTCACGCCAGTGATTGCGCAGCGTCTCCACCACCGGCATTTTCGAAACGTTACCGCTGGCCTTGGCTTTCTTGAAGTCCGGGGTTTCGTCGAGGCCGTGGCGGATCCACAGGCCGAGGAACACCAGGCCGGCGCTCAGCACGAAGGGCACACGCCAGCCCCAGGACAGGAAGTCTTCCTCGGGCAGCATCGCCATCAGGCTCACGGCCATGGTGGCGAGCAGCATGCCGAGGGTCACGCCCACTTGCGGCACGCTGCCGAACAGGCCCTTGCGGTTGGCCGGTGCGTATTCATAGGCCAGCAACAGAGCCCCACCCCACTCGCCTCCAATGCCAAGGCCCTGGATCACCCGCAGCAGGATCAACAGGATCGGTGCCCAGACGCCGATATGTTCATAAGTAGGCAGGCAGCCGATCAACACGGTTGCGCCCCCCATCAGCGACAACGTGATGACCAGAGTTTTCTTGCGCCCGATGCGGTCGCCGATATGGGCAAACAGTACGCCGCCAATAGGCCGAATAAAGAACGTCAGGGAAAACGACAAGTAAGCCAGTAACAGCCCAACGACCGGATCGAAGTTAGGAAAGAACAGTTTGTTGAACACCAGCGCGGCGGCTGTTCCGTAAAGAAAGTAGTCGAACCACTCGATCGAACTGCCTGTGAGGCTGGCGACCAACGCGCGGCGACGGGTCTTGGCCGATTGCGCCTCGGCGAGGGAATTGCTCATGTGTTATGCCTTATTTTTTTTGGTTGGGCCACAATGACCCAAGTATCACTGGGTAGCACCGATCCTAGTTTTCATCGGGCACAAGGTGCAACCACACATTTTGCTATAGGTATAACAAAATGGGTGAATGAGACCAAAATGCACCATTGCAGTGCGCGCCATGCACGTGCCAAACGTTTGCTGCCTTGGGCCGGCACATAATTATTTTTATTGAACAAACATCCAATAAAGTTCATTGGAACTATTGGGTTGCACTAGGTTGCACCTTTATTGATTCCGGGTTTAATCTGCGCACCGTTCCGTTTAGCCAACTACCTACCCGGTGATAACAACATGGCAACCACCACACTTGGCGTAAAGCTTGACGACGCCACCCGCGAGCGACTCAAACAGGCTGCACAACAAATAGCCCAGACGCCGCACTGGATGATCAAACAGGCCATTTTCAACTACCTGGAGCAGATCGAAGGCGGCATGACGCCCGCTCGGCAGGCTGGCCTGGCCGCTGTTGCAGGCGAAGAACAGGCAGAACACCTGGATGAGGGCGCCTTGCAGGTATTTCTCGACTTCGCCGAGAGCGTCCTTCCGCAATCGGTGCTGCGAGCTGCCATCACCGCCGCCTACCGCCGCCCCGAAGCGGACGCCGTACCGATGCTGCTGGAGCAGGCGCGCCAGCCGGCAGAGATGGCGAAAGCGTCTCACCAGTTGGCTTACAGCATCGCCCAGAAGCTGCGCAACCAGAAAAGCGCCGGCGGCCGTCAGGGGCTGGTGCAAGGCCTGCTGCAGGAGTTCTCGCTGTCGTCGCAGGAAGGGGTGGCATTGATGTGCCTGGCCGAGGCCCTGCTGCGCATCCCCGACAAGGGCACCCGTGACGCCTTGATCCGCGACAAGATCGCCAATGGCAATTGGAGCCAGCACCTGGGGCAGAGCCCGTCGATGTTCGTCAACGCCGCCTCGTGGGGCCTGCTGATCACCGGCAAACTGGTGTCGACCCACAATGAGACGGGCCTGTCGTCCTCACTCAACCGCATCATCAGCAAGAGTGGCGAACCACTGATTCGCAAGGGTGTGGACATGTCCATGCGCCTGATGGGCGAGCAGTTCGTCACCGGTGAAACCATCGGCGAGGCCTTGGCCAACGCGGCACGTCGTGAAGCAAAAGGCTTCCGCTACTCCTACGACATGCTGGGTGAAGCTGCACTGACCGAGCATGACGCGCAGAACTACCTTGCCGCATACGAACAGGCGATCCATTCCATCGGCAAGGCCTCGCACGGGCGCGGCATCTATGAAGGCCCGGGCATCTCGATCAAGCTGTCGGCGCTGCACCCGCGGTACAGCCGCGCCCAGTACGAGCGCGTGATGGAAGAGCTGTACCCGCGCCTGTTGTCGCTGACCCTGCTGGCCAGGCAGTACGACATCGGCCTGAACATCGACGCTGAAGAGGCCGACCGCCTGGAGCTGTCGCTCGACCTGCTCGAGCGCCTGTGCTTCGAGCCATCACTGGCCGGTTGGAACGGCATCGGCTTCGTCATCCAGGCCTACCAGAAGCGCTGCCCGTACGTAATCGACTACGTCATCGACCTGGCCAAGCGCAGCCGCCACCGCCTGATGATCCGCCTGGTCAAGGGCGCCTATTGGGACAGCGAGATCAAGCGCGCCCAGATCGACGGCCTGGAAGGCTACCCGGTCTACACCCGCAAGGTTTACACCGACCTGTCCTACATTGCCTGCGCCCGTAAGCTACTGTCGGTACCAGAGGCCATCTACCCGCAGTTCGCCACCCATAATGCTCACTCACTGGCGGCCATTTACCATATCGCCGGGCAAAACTACTACCCGGGTCAATACGAATTCCAGTGCCTGCATGGCATGGGCGAGCCACTGTACGAGCAGGTGGTGGGCAAAGTGGCCGATGGCAAGCTGAACCGCCCGTGCCGCATCTATGCACCGGTCGGCAGTCACGAGACCCTGCTGGCCTACCTGGTGCGCCGCCTGCTGGAAAACGGCGCCAACACCTCGTTCGTCAACCGTATCGCCGATCGCTCCATCACCCTTGATGAGCTGGTCGAAGACCCGGTGCTGCAGGTAGAGAAGATGGCCGGGCAGGAAGGCGCGCTGGGCCTGCCGCACCCGCGCATCCCGCTCCCGCGCAACCTGTATGGCACCAGCCGCCTCAACTCCGGCGGCCTTGACTTGTCCAATGAGCACCGGCTTGGCTCATTGTCCTCGGCGCTGCTCGCCAGCGCCAACCAGCCCTACACTGCCGGGCCAACGTCAAGCAACGATTGCAGCCACCCGCGCACCGTCACCGCCGTGCGCAACCCGGCGGATCATCGCGACCTGATCGGTCAGGTGTACGAAGCCAACGAAAGCGATGTGCAAAACGCCATTCTGTGCGCCCAGGCCAGCGGCCCGATCTGGCAGTCGACCCTGCCCGCCGAGCGCGCGGCCATTCTGGAGCGCGCCGCCGACCTGATGGAAAGCGAGATGCAGCAACTGATGGGCCTGCTGGTACGCGAGTCTGGCAAGACCTTCAGCAATGCGATCGCCGAAGTCCGTGAAGCGGTCGATTTCCTGCGCTACTACGGTGCCCAGGCTGGCAGCTTCAGCAACGACAGCCATCGCCCACTGGGCCCTGTGGTGTGCATCAGCCCTTGGAACTTCCCGCTGGCGATATTCAGTGGCCAAGTCGCCGCCGCCCTGGCCGCTGGCAACACAGTGCTGGCCAAACCTGCCGAGCAGACGCCGCTGATCGCGGCCCAGGCCGTGCGCATCCTCCATGAAGCCGGCGTGCCGCCCGGCGTCGTGCAACTGCTGCCAGGCCGGGGCGAGACCGTTGGGGCGAGCCTGGTCGGTGACAGCAGAATCAGGGGGGTAATGTTCACCGGCTCCACCGAGGTCGCCGGCATCCTCAGCCGCAACCTTGCCGGCCGCCTGGATGGCCAGGGCCAGACGCTGCCGCTGATCGCCGAAACAGGCGGCATGAACGCCATGATCGTCGACTCCTCGGCACTGGCCGAACAGGTGGTCGTGGATGTCATCAGCTCTGCGTTCGATAGCGCCGGCCAGCGCTGCTCAGCGCTGCGGGTGCTGTGTGTGCAGGCAGACGTGGCCGACCACGTCTGCCAGATGCTGCGTGGCGCGATGGCTGAATACCGCGTCGGTTCGCCAGAGCGCCTGGATACCGACATAGGCCCGGTGATCGACCGCGAAGCCCGGGACAACATCGTCAACCACATCGAGCACATGCGCCGTAAAGGCCGTACCGTCTTCCAGGCTGCCCGGGCCGACGGCCAGGTGCTGCAACGGGGCACGTTCGTGCTGCCGACCCTGATCGAACTGGACAGTCTCGACGAACTGGAACGGGAGATCTTCGGCCCCGTGCTGCATGTGGTGCGCTACGAGCGCAGCGAGCTCAGCCAACTCCTGGAGCAGATCAACGCCAGCGGTTACGGGCTGACCCTTGGCGTACATACCCGCATCGACGAGACCATCGCCCAGGTGGTCGATACCGCCCGCGTGGGCAACCTCTACGTCAACCGCAACATAGTCGGGGCCGTGGTCGGCGTACAGCCGTTCGGCGGTGAAGGGCTGTCCGGCACCGGCCCGAAGGCAGGTGGCCCGCTGTACCTGTATCGCCTGCTCGCCACCCGCCCGCACGATGCCGTGGCGCAGGCCCTGGCTGACGGCGATGGGCATGCGGTTACAGCCCCCACCGACCTGGAAAACGCGCGCAAGGCATTTGCCGCTTGGGCCGAGCAGAAAGAACCGGAAATCGCCAACCTGTTCGCCCGCTATCTGGAGCAGTCGCAAAGCTACACCACTCACCTGCTCGCCGGCCCCACCGGTGAGCGCAACAGCTACACCCTGCTGCCGCGGGAGGTGGTGCTGAACCTGGCCGAAAACCGCCTGGACCTGCTCGCCCAACTCGCCGCCAGCCTGGCGGTCGGCAGCCGCGCGCTATGGCTCGATAGCCATCAGGCCCTACGCGCAGAACTGCCAGCATCGGTGCAAGCGCGCATCGACAGCATCAGCGACTGGACCGACCCGGACGCCCATTTCGACGCGATTCTGCACCATGGCGATAGCGATCAATTGCGCCACGTCAGCCAGCTGTCTGCACGGCGCCGCGGCGCCATCGTCGGCGTGCACGGCCTGGGGCGGGCAGACACTGACATTCCACTGGAACGCCTGCTGATCGAGCATGCCCTTAGCGTCAACACAGCTGCGGCCGGTGGTAACGCCAATCTCATGACCATCTGCTAGGCCCACGATCGGAACCGGCGCAGCGCATCCTTGCGCTGCGCACTTTCGCACCACCACGAGGAACAACCATGAACGCACTTTTCCTGGGCTACGGCCGCATGGGCAGCGCCATTGGCCAAGCCTGGCTCAAGGCCGGCCTGGTCAGCCATGTCAGCGCCGTTGACCCCTATCTGCAAACAGCCAGCCAAGTCACCCTCTACAGCAACGTCGAAGCCCTGCCTGCACTGCCTTTTGACATTATCGTGGTGGCGGTCAAGCCGAACTACGCGTGCGAGGTACTGGCCGCCCTACCCTGCGCAGTACGCGAGCACGCCGTGGTGATTTCTGTCGCAGCAGGTGTACCCCATGACAAGCTCAGCCTGGCACTGGGTCACAGCTGCCCGGTGGTACGCGCGATGCCCAACACGCCGGTACTGGTCAACGCGGGCTGCACCGGCCTGTTCGCCACCCCTGACCTGGATGCAAACCTGCGCGAGCGGGTGACTCGGCTGTTCGAAGCCGTCGGTAGCGCCAGCTGGGTGGAGCACGAGGGCCTGCTGGATGCCGTGACTGCGTTGTCCGGCAGCGGCCCTGCCTACTACCACCTTTTCAGCGAAGCCCTCGCCACAGCAGGTGTAGCACTTGGCCTGAGCCCGGAACTGGCAAAGACCCTGGCAGCGCAGACAGCGCTGGGTGCCGCGGCGCTGCAAACCCAGCCAGGCGCAGACTTTGTAGAGTTGCGCACCGCAGTCACCTCGCCCAATGGCACCACGGCGGCGGCGATCGCCTCGTTTGAACACAATGACGGCTTGCGTCGGTTGGTCGACGCCGCCGTGCAGGCCGCACATTCCCGTTCACAAGCACTCTCACGCGAGTCCTGAAAGCCCCGGGCAGCGGGCGGCCGGCAGGACGCCAACGCTGCTCCACCTAGCCGATGTGCATAGCCTATGAAGCTCCATCAACTGAAAGTGTTGGTCACCATCTGCGAGAGCGGCAGCTTTCAGGAAACCGCACGCTTGCTGCATCTTTCCCAGCCCGCGCTCTCCAGGACCATCAAGGAACTTGAGACGTCCCTGGGGGTGCCGCTGCTGGTACGCTCCAACCGCGGCATCACCACCACCGAGTACGGCGAACGCCTGGTGCGCAGGGCGCGCCTGATGCTTGAAGAGGCCAGCCGCGCCCGTGAAGAGATTGCGGCGCTCAAGGGCCAAACCCATGGCCGGGTTTCGATCGGCCTGTCACCGGCGACACCCAGAGCGCAGGTGATCGCAGCCATAAATCAGTACAGCGAGCGCTACCCACTGGTGCGCCTGCGCATTCACGAGATGCGCCCCTCAAAACTGATGGAAAGCCTGCGTGAAGGGCAAGTGGACCTGGCATTGTCATGCCAGCCGGCAAGCCGCTACGGCGATGGGTTTCAATGGACCGAGCTGTACAATCAACCCACCGCGCTGGCGGTGCGCAAAGGCCACCCGCTGCGCAAGGTACGTTGTCTTGATCAGCTACGCGAACAACGCTGGCTGTTGCAGGAGCCGCTGGAAAGTTCTCAGATCGGCATGATGTTCGAGCAGTATCGGCTTGCGCCACCTGAAAACATCCTTGAATGCTCTGCCGGGATCATCTTCTGCGAACTGGCGCGCGCCACTGATGTGATCAGCTATTGGCCGCTTCGCATGCTCGACTACGTCAACCGCACCGACCAGGGGTTGGAGATACTGAACCTTGAGGAGCAAGTGCCCGCGCTCAATATCTCACTGGTTTATCGAAACCAGGAACTGCTCACGCGCGAAGCCCGGCTGCTTGCTGATGAGCTCGAGTATGTGTTCATCAACCCTCGGGCACCTAAGTACAACGATGATTACTGTTGACGGGGGGTATGCCTTGATGCCGGTCAGTCAAGCGATTGGGGCCGCTTTGCGGCCCATCGCCGGCAGGCCAGCGCCCACAGCTACAGCGTATACCCACGAAGTGACAATAGGTCCTCCCCCAGCGTAGTTTGCCGGGAAAGCACAGGGCAGAGCCCGACCGGTCTCAGTCGGTGATCTGCTCCGCTGTGCTATCGGCGGTAGAGGCCGGGGCACTCGCTTCTGACTTCACACGCTTGCGTCGGCCCTGGCTACGTTGGCGCGAAGCTTGTTGCTTGGCATGCAGCGCCTGAGCGGCGGTCACAATGCCAGACGGTTGCCCATTCAAGTCCAGGCGCGGCGCATTCTCCACCATGGCTGCCCAGTATCGAGCTCCCTTGCACCAGGTAGAAATACCCAGCTTGAGCTGTTCGCGGGTCAAGCCGAGCAGTTCGAGGTGCTGCTCGGCATCCTTGAAAATACCCTCCTTGAGCGGCACCTTGGGCGCCGGATTGACGGGGAAGGCCAAGGGAAAATGCTTCTGCAAGGGCCAGATCGCTTGCACTGCCGGATCCAGGTCGCGAGGCTTCGCCTGCGGGGAAGGCTTGCGCTTGGGGTGTTTCCCACCTTCAGCCTTTACCTGCTCTTTTTCCGACCTGAGGCGGTCACGTAGCTCTGCTAGTTGTTCAAAACCCATCGTTCAATTCACTGCTTCGAAGTTGATTGCGTGGCGTAAGGATATGCCATGCACGCCTTGAAAGCAGCTAGAAGAGGATGAGTCGCCGCTGGATCGGTCCCGCGGCTAAGCATTCAGAGCCCGTTTCAACACTTCGTAGATCTTGCTGTCACCCGATTGAGCGACGTTGAAACGCAGGAAATCTCCCGCAGTCATGGACTGGCTGAAGGCATTTCCGGGCGCGAGCACCACTGCTTCCTTCAAACAAGCTCTGGCCAGCGTCGCTGCATCCTTACCCTGAGGGAGTTGGCACCACACGTACATGCCTGCCTGGGGAACCATCCATGGCTTGATACCAATCGCCTGAAGCCTCGCTACTGTTTTGCCCATTTCCTGGGTTAACCTGAAGCGGACACCTTCCATGTGCTTTCGGTACCCGCTATCGGTAATGGCTTGATGAACGATGTCCGCGGCCATGCGCCCACCCCCGAATGTGGTCGCAATCTTGAGGTCGACCAGGCTCTCGATCCACTCCCTGCGCGAAGCGATGTAGCCGCATCTGATCGAAGCGGAGATGGTCTTGGAAAAACTACCGATTTGGATCACACGAGCGAGGCCATCGAAGGCAGACAGTCGTGGCGCGGGGGTATTCTCGAAATCGCCGAAGATGTCGTCCTCGACAATTACCAGGCTGGAGGTGTCGGCCAGCTTTAGCAGCCTGTGTGCTGTGACTGGTGACAAGGTGGCCCCGGTCGGGTTGTGGATGCCGGAGTTCGTTATGTACAACCGCGGCGCGTGCTCGCGCAGGGCAGCGCCGAACGCCTCGATGTCTGGACCCGTTGCGGTGTAGGGGACTCCGACGATGTTCACCCTATGTGCTTTGAGTAATGCGTGAAAATTGAAATAACAGGGATCGTCGACCAGGACAGTGTCACCCGGTTGCAGCAGAAAACGGCAAATCAGGTCGATAGCATGAGTGCCTGACTCAGTGAGCATGATCTGTTCCAGAGGGGCTTCGATACCGACCCCTGCCAGTCGTCGCGACAAGAATTGCCTGAGAGGCGGATGCCCAAGCGGCGAAGCGTACTCAGTCAATTTCGACGTGTCAGAACGCGCAACCATTCGAAGAGCTTTACGCAAGCCTGCTTCGTACAGCCAGGATGCGGGCAGCCACCCGCATCCTGGCTTCAACGCGTCGCTGGAAGTTTCCAGAGACTGGCGCGAGATCCACAGCGGGTCGACATCACGATCAAGTTTGGGGCCGAGCTCGGTCAGCGCCAATGGCGCAACTGGCCCAGCCACGTAAAAGCCGGAGCCGGGGCGAGCGCTAAGTACACCTTCTGCGGTTAACCGTTCATAAGCCTCCAAGACGGTAGAAACCGATACTTGCATGCTCTGAGCCATTGCGCGAACTGAAGGAATTCTCGCACCTGGTGTGTAGCTTCGAGAGGCTATCCTGGCCTGGACCTCCCCCATCACAGCTCGGATTCGCGTTCCGTCCCGTTTCATCGCACCCTCAACTGTGCTGGATTCATATGCATAACAGTTCGGTTGAATTGTAGTGGAGTGTACATGGCCTTGGTGAGCCCGTCAGTGATGTACTGAGCCCTGGCTTATCGAGGACGCACCGATGGAAAAAACAACAAGCGGGTGGATAAACGGCTTTATAGGCGTCGCCATCTTTGCCGGCTCGTTGCCGGCCACCCGCGTGGCAGTGACGGCCTTCGAGCCTACGTTTCTGACATGTGCCAGGGCAACCATTGCCGCGCTGTTGGGTGCGCTGTTCTTGATCGTGCTACGCCAGCCGCGACCCAAGCGCGGTGACCTGTCGTCACTGGCTGTAACAGCGCTTGGCGTCGTTATCGGTTTTCCGCTGCTGACGGCACTGGCCCTACAGCACGTCACTTCTGCCCATTCCATCGTTTTTGTCGGGCTGCTGCCATTGTGTACCGCAGGGTTCGCCGTTCTGCGCGGCGGCGAGCGACCTGGGCCACTGTTCTGGTTGTTCTCGTTGTTCGGTGCTGGGCTAGTCGTTGGCTATGCGTTGATGAATGGAGGAGATGCGTCGGCGCTAGGAGACCTGCTGATGATGGCTGCGGTAGTTGTTTGTGGGTTGGGCTATGCGGAAGGGGCGCGTCTGTCACGGACTCTCGGAGGGTGGCAGGTGATCAGTTGGGCATTGCTGGTAGCGTTGCCGTTCATGCTGCTGCTGACTATCGTCAATCTCCCAGCACCCGATGCCTTCGCCCGAGTTAGCGCCCCTGCGTGGTTCAGCTTCGCCTACGTGTCACTGTTCAGCATGCTGATCGGGTTTGTGTTCTGGTACAAAGGGCTCGTCCAGGGCGGCATTGCGGCAGTGGGCCAACTGCAACTCTTTCAGCCGTTCATGGGGCTTGGACTGGCCGCGTTGCTTCTGCACGAGCAAGTCAGCTGGGTGATGCTCGTCGTAACGCTGGGTGCTGTCATCTGTGTTGC
This sequence comes from Pseudomonas sp. SG-MS2, assembly GCF_009933855.1. Classification (NCBI taxonomy): domain Bacteria; kingdom Pseudomonadati; phylum Pseudomonadota; class Gammaproteobacteria; order Pseudomonadales; family Pseudomonadaceae; genus Pseudomonas; species Pseudomonas sp. SG-MS2. Next base: position 23,750 of record NZ_MOMO01000239.1, read on the forward strand.
CGGGGCAAAGAGATACGCCCAGTAGTAGTGTGGGAGCGATCAACCTCTATCGAAACTGCTGTGAAGCGCTGGCGATACGCTGGTACTTACGCAGCTGCCGGTTGACGCTGCGGATATCCAGAAAGAATATCTCTGCGCTGCGCCATAGCAGCATCCAAGCGGTGACGGTAACGACTCCCACGGGGATGGTGCCTTCAATGCCCAGCGCCGTGCCTGCGAGCACCAAGGCTAGCGCCAAGCCCAGGAGTGTCAGCGCTACCAGCCGCTGCGTGCGGATATCCCCTCTGAGCTGTTCGCTCTTTTGTGCAAAGGTATTTCTGATGGCTTGCTGCAGGCGTTCTCGCTCCTCTTCCGGGCAGCGGATCTGCAGACTCAGCGCTGGGTGATACCAGGCACTATCTGACAGGTATTCCACCAGCTCGGGGCTTAGCTTGGGATTGTCCGGCGAGGCAAATGGATTGAGGTAATCCGGGGTGATCGTCAGATCGATGTTTTTAGTCATGACGAACCTCTAGCTGGTTGAGTTGTGTCATCACGCTCTGCGGGGTGGACAGTTGTCAGCTGGCGGCGCATACGCGGATGCCTCTGCGTGCGACCGTAAGTAAGCCAGCGAAATCGCCCCGATTGAATCGATCGACAGGTCGCTAGCCGCTCTCCATCAACCGTAGCACTGGATCGGGAGAGGCCATCCACTACCGGCCGCTTTCGACGCAAAGCAGACAGCGATCCCAAGCTCTGTGGTCAGTTCCGGCCTCATCGCCGGCAAGCCGGCTCCCACTGGAATATCTCCAGCCTTGAGGCATGCGCTGTACGTGTGGGAGCCGCGCTTGCCGGCGATGGGCCGCGAAGCGGCCCGCAGTTCGCCGCGCTGGTGGAATATATCCCCGTCGCCCAGACTGCGTTGTGCTTGTGTGAGCTGGTCTTGCCGGCATTGGGGACGCTACCATGACAGCCATTGATGCCCAACGTGCTCAATCTGTGGCGCCCACAAGGAAGAACCTTGGTGATATTCACCTTCGAATACAGCTGAATCCCATGGATAAAACGGAACTTCAAACCCTGATAGTCAAAGTTAAAAAGTATTTCGCAATTTTCTCTTTGATCTGTATTGCATGCGTTCTCACATACGGATACCTGCACAAGCCGGAATTTCCGGCTGAGGTACTGCTCAAGCAAGATTTCATTGCGGGGCAATCGATCTACATCGTTCAGGATGCCCGAGATCCAGATGAGCCCAAAAGCCTTAGGTTCTACGTCAACGACGGCGACGGCGACGGCAGGAATAATGCGACGATGAAGGTGCTGCTCGCCAAGACCCCGCCTTTCCTGATCTCGGACACTGACTTGAATGACGTGGTAATCCAGCGTGTGTCCAACGGGCTACACATCAAGCTCAAAGGCGCAGTCTCGCGTTATCAGAGCGACCTTTACCTTCAGGACGGTGACACTTACACCACGTACCGTGTAAGCCTTGAACAAGTCGAAACGCGACCGCCTTTGCCGAGTGGTCGGTAAGCTGGGCGGCCTCTCTATTAGCCGACACTACTGACGCTGGAGAATCGATGATCGACGCACCTATGCTGCCTGGGGGCTGGGGGCTGGAGGAAAAGCAAAGCAGTGCGTGCTTCAGGATCAGCGCGGGAACAGCAACGTCACAGCAAAGCGAAAGCCCCAGCCTTCTGGGCCATTATCCGGTGAATCGAGCCAGTAACGCGGCCCGGCTTGGAGGGTGATGGGGTGACCACCAACTTTCAGTAATTGGGTTACCGTCAGGTTGACCGGAATGGCCCATTCTTTGGATTGCCAGTCGTAGGTCGATTCACTGTTGATGCCAAATGTGGTCAACGAGCTGTTCGTGTATGAAAGAAACGGCTGCATGAACGTCTGGCTGACCTTCTCCTTACCATCTGCAGGGCTGCCCTCTAGCCCCCAGATATGGTTAGCCAGTATCCCGTGCGTCCAACCGTTGGCTTGCTTCAAGGCTACCGCAGTCGGTCCGAGCCCCCATTGTTCACTGCTCAGCACGTCGTTGCTGCCTGTTGGAATCAATAGCGCCGGCCCTGCGCCGAGAATCCAGCCACTGGCAGTGGGTTGTTTCGGGGAAAAAAAGAAGCTCTGGGTCACATCGCCCACGCCAGAGGTATCTGCCGCGCCACCCAAGCCGTGCTGGTCGACGACTGGCAGGATAGTCCTGGAGATCAGGTTCCAGTCATCATTCAGGCTGAAAGGTAGAACGGGCTGGATGTTGGTCAGGCTGCGCTTGCCATTGCCGTCCGGGCCCATTTTCTGGTCCCAATTATATTGCACCGGCAAGCTGTACATGGCCGCAACCGGGTTCAGCGCTTTCTTGGCAAGCTCTGCCGAGTCCTCTGCTTGCCCTTGCCCGGTGTGCGCCAGCAACGCGAGTGCGTAAAGCGGGTAGCATTTCCTTTTCAACATTGTATCTCCCGTCAACTGAAAGCCACGTCGTTTTGAGCGGCGCGGGTATTCGGCGATCAAGCGTGATTCGACATCTCGGTCTGCTTTGGCGGCAGCGGGCCAATGAACATTTGCTTTAAGCGCTTGCGGCCAATGACGCGTGCCAGTTCCGCGATGACGCAATACATGAATATCAATGTGATCAGTAAGATCTGAACTGCCCAGAAACGAGGCCAGTTCATGGAAGACCATAACAGGGCATTCGCATCGAGCAGGCCGGGCGCCTCTTTCCAGTAGTCATACAGACGCTCCAAGTAATGAACGATCAGTGCGACCAGGGCATACATGAGTGTTTTCCAGGTGACGTTCCAGATCAGCGGCTTGTCGGGAAACCGGTTGATGAAGGGCAGCATATCGGCAACCAGAACAGACTTGCCCAATATGAGAGCGGCGATCAGTACCGACGCTGAGACAGGCAGCTCCACCCCTGACCCTTTGATCATGAGCGCGCGGATCAGGGCAACGATGTGCAGAATCACGAAGAAAAACACGGTGGGAGGAAGCACTTTCAGGAATTCATGTTTAATTTTGAGCATGACCGTATTCATCGGGGCATCCTTAGGCCATCAAATCTCGGCATGAAATTGCGGTGCCCCCCTGACGCACATCCACGGCAGGGGGACCTGCGGGCTACTTCTTCAGGGCCTGGAATGAACTGACCATGTCCCTGGCCCAGCCATCGAGCACGGCACGGGCGTCCGAGGCCTGCATGATTTGCGAGGAATTGTCCAGTTCAGCGCCTGCACCTTTGCGCACCACTGCGGCCACCACCTCATTGGTACTCCCGTCAAGGAATGCAGCCTCGGTAGCCACGCTGGTGTCTTGGTCGCGAATACCCGTGGCCGTACTGATGCCGGCTGCCACCAGCGCGATCGGGATCACCTCATACGGGCGCAGCCCCTTGGTTTTGGCACTCACCCCAGTGATCGCCGGGCGCACCACCAGTACACCTGGCCCGGGGCTCGTAGCGAGCGGCAGGACCTTGGAAAACTGGTTTTTCAACGACTGATCGTAGTACTGGGTTATGCCTTGCAAGGTTTGCTGCGGAATCTTCGCGGTTGGTTGCGGCTTGGGGTAAAACTGGCTGGGTTCGACATACACGCTGGTAAATTGGTTGGCATCAATGCCAGGCTTGATCCAGCGCGTAACCTTCGCGCCCGAAGGAGATTCATCCTCCTTGAGCTTGCTGTAGTCCTTCAGAAACCCGGAGTATTCGTCGGGCTCAACGTATTTGCTCGCACAACCATGCAGTAAAAGCGATGTGAGACACACTGTTGCAATAAGCGCCTTACTTTTCATGCAACTTCTCCTTCCACGTATAAGCATTGTCCAAGGATCAAAACCTTCAGAATCGCCACGTCGCACCGCCACCGATGATGTGCAAGGCGGCGTTATCGAAAGTGCCTGACAACGTGTCGCCGGAGCGTGCCTTGGTCTGCTCCACGTCCATGTCGCCGAGCCAGACCAGTGTGTAAGCCAGATGCAGGTCCAATCCTTCTTCCACCTGATAGTTCACCCCGGTTGCGAAGCGCCACGCCTCCCCCATCGGGTTGTCCACGGTGCGATCCTTGTCATCCACGGCCGAGCTGTCATACCCCACCCCAAAACTCCAGCGCAGCTGGCGGGTCGCCTGATACTGGGCTCCAACCGAGGCGTGCCAGGTGTCCTTGTACTTGCGATCGACCGTGCGGCTAACCCCGACGGCATTGGCATCCACCTCTACCCCGATGTCACCGAACTCGCTCCAGTCCTGCCAACCCAGGCTTCCCAGCAATGTCCACTGCTCGTCCAGCTGGTGGGCCACGCTGACTGTCGCGGTCTGCGGCACGTTCATGTCCAGTTCCAGCGTGTCCACCGCCAGGCGGTTGAGTGCGGCATTGATGAGGGGGTTGTTGATATCGCTGACATGTGGACTGTCCTCGAACTCCAGCTTCACCTTGCTGGTGTAGGCCAGGCCAATCCGCGTGCGGGAGGCGAGCTGGTAGAGCAGGCCCAGGTTCACGCCAATGCCGAAGTCAGTGTCCTTGTATTCGAGCTGGCCATCGGGGCGATCGACCAACCCGAGCAGGCTGTTGTTGATGGCCACCTCGGTGCGGTAATAGCCGAGCATCATGCGTGGGCCGATGCCGACGGTAAGGTCATCGGTGAACTTGTACGCAAAGGTGGGTTGGAACGAGACGCCAATCACCGCCGATTCCTGGGTGAAGTAGCGCCCTGCCCAGTCATCGTCGTAGTCCAGCGCCAAGCCGAAGTTACCGTACATGCCGAACCCGATGGCCGAGCGGTCATCGAGCTGGTGGCTGATGAACAAGCTGGCGCCCGGCAGGTATTGCAGAGCGTTACCGCCCTCGTTGCCATCGAACTGGTTGCTGCTGTCACGTGAGTAGCGCAGGTCGCCGAGGATAACCTGGGCATTGGCGCTGATCTGCGTGCCAGGCAGCAGGGCGATGCCTGCGGGGTTGGACATCAACACGCTGGGGTCGGTGGCGAGCGCAGCCGAGCCAGCATTGGCCAGGCCGTTACTTTCCTGGCCGGCTTCATAAATGAAGATGCCTCCGGCTGACACGTTGGTGCTGTGAGCAAACAACAGAATAAACGTTGCAGGCATCCACCATTTGGTGTGATCCATACGATTCGTCGTGGTCATGGTCCCTGACTCCTCACTTTGAAAAGAGCAGGACACCGATGGCTCGATGTCCTGCTTGATGCAACCTGCGCCAAGGGAGCAATCAAGGTGTAACGATCGGGAACCAGAAGTCGAAGTTGTCCATGTAGCTCATCAACTCCTCAAGCTTGCCTTCGGCACCCTCGACTTTGACGTCACCTGCGCCCACCGCGTCCTTGAGCGTGGTTTCCTTGAGCATCAGTTTGTTCAAGGTGTCGCGCGTCAGGCTGACCGTGGCGTCGGCGTTTTCGGCTTGCGAGCCTTCGGTGTGGTTGAGCACGCCATTGACCATTTCCACCAGGTATTTCTGTTTAAGGTCGGTGAAGTCAAAGTTAAGGGTAATGTGCTTGTCTTCGACCTCCGGCCCTTTCAGGCGCATGGCCAGGTAGTCGAAGAACAGGTCAAGGTCCATCGCCCGGACCGTATCGGGGCTGGCCGTGTCTGGCGTCGGCAACTGTTTCACGCCATCGCGCAGTTCCTTGGCACCGGTGAGGTAGAAGTTGCGCCATGGCCCGCTTTCAGCCTGGTAACCCAGCTGCTCGAGTGTGTCGGCTTGCAGGTTTTTCGCTGCCTGGTTGTTCGGGTCGGCGAAGACCACTTTGTTGACCACCTCGGCTACCCAGCGGTAGTCACCCTTGTCGTAGTACTCCTTGGCCTTCTTCAGCACTGCGTCGGCGCCGCCCATCATCTCGACGTAGCGCTTGGACGACTCTACCGGCGGCAATTCATGCAGCGTCGCCGGGTTGCCGATGAACCAGCCCATGTACAGCACATAGGTGGCCTTGACGTTGTGGTTCAAAGACCCGTAATACCCACGGTTGGAGAAGCGCGAAGCGATCGATTTCGGCAGCTTCACCTGCTCGGCAATCTCGGTCATGGTCAGACCCTTGTTGGCCAAGCGCAGCGTTTCATCGTTGATGTAGCGGTACATGTCCCTCTGCGACGACAGTTGCTCCTTGACCTCCTTGTTGCCCCACACCGGCCAGTGGTGCATGGCATACATGACCTGGACGTCTTTGCCCCACATCTTCAGCGCTTGGTTGAGGTACTTGGACCACGGCAGCGGCTCGCGAATTTTTGCTCCGCGCAGCGAGTAGGTGTTGTGCATCGTATGGGTGGAGTCTTCGGCCGTGTTGAGGGCTTTTTTCTCGTGGATGTAATAGAGCATCTCGGCTGGCGCCTCGCTGCCCGGCGCGTAGAGAAACTCGTAGGTCAGCCCATCGATCGTGCGCTTCTCGCCGGTTTTCTCGATGATGTCGGTCGGCGGGATCAGGGTGACCGTGCCGGCAGAAGTCGTGGTGCCCAACCCTGCGCCCAATTGGCCCGTTTCGTTCGGCGGCAGCAGGTTGCCGTACATGTAACTGGCCCGGCGGCTCATGGCGGTGCCGGCCATCACGTTCTCCGCAACGGCGTGCTCCAGGAAGCC
>NZ_MOMO01000240.1:0-48846 GCF_009933855.1 Pseudomonas sp. SG-MS2
GGTCGCCGAGCGTCCCATGTCGAGGAAGGTGTCGATGCCCAGAATCAGCAGCAGCCCCGCTTCGGGAATATCGAATTGAACAAGCGTCGCGGCAATCACCACCAACGATGCCCGAGGCACCCCTGCGAGACCCTTGGAGGTCAGCATCAAGGTCAGCAGCATGAGGATTTGCGTGCCGAGGGTCATCTCAATACCGTACGCCTGGGCAATGAACAGCACGGCAAAGGTGCAGTACATCATCGAGCCGTCGAGGTTGAAGGAGTAACCCATGGGCATCACAAAACTAGAAATCTTGCGGCTGACCCCAAAGCGGTCCAGCGCCGCGAGGAGTTTCGGGTAGGCCGATTCGGAGCTGGCCGTGGCGAACGCCAACAGAAACGCCTCCTTGATGAGGGCCAGCAAGGCGAACACCCTCCGGCCCAGGAACATCGCCCCGGCCAGCACCAGCAACACCCACAGTAAGACCAAGCCCAGATAGAAGTCGCGCATGAACACGGCGAACGTGGCCAGGATCGACAAGCCATTGACTGCCACAGTGGCAGTCATCGCCGCCATGACAGCCAAGGGCGCGAGCTTCATGACGTAGCCGGTGATGAGCAGCATGGCCTGGGCCTGCTCATCGGCCAAGCGTATCAGACCCTTGGCTTTTTCTCCCAGCGCCGCCAGGGCGACCCCAAAGAACAGTGAGAACACCACGATCTGCAGGATCTCGTTGTTGGCCAAGGCTTCGGCGAACGACCTGGGTACCAGATGGGTGACAAAGGCCTTGAGGGTAAAGGCCGATGTCTGCAGCGAAGTGGTTTCACTGACGTCCGGCAAGGGCAGCGCCAGATGCAGCCCCGGCTGCAGGATATTGGCCATCATCAGACCGACCGCCAGCGACAGCAATGAGGCCGTCAAGAACCACATCATGGCCTTGCCGAACACCCGGCCTACCGCACCGGCATCGCCCATGTGGGCGATGCCCACTACCAGGGTGGAAAACACCAGAGGCCCGATCAGCATCTTGATTAGCCTCAGGAACACGTCCGAGATCACCGAGATGTACCCGGCGGTATGGGCGGCTGCGGCTTTGTCCGGGCTGGTGAGAAAAATGACGTAGCCGATTACCACACCGAGAAACATGGCCAGCAGTATCCAGCCCGCTAACGGTAGTTTGAGTTTCATTGAGCACCTGTATTCAAGCAATAGGATCCGTCACCCCCTGAGCAGTGCATTACGGAACGAAATAGGACAGTGCAAGGTGCCGGAACCGGCAGGGCGAGGATGGCGTATCGGCCAATGGCGGCTCAGCAGTGAGCCACCCGGCGAGTGTGCGCAGGTAACGAAGCATCATGGACAACCCTCAATCTTATTGTTGTTTTGATTCGACAGCGGCACTGCCGCAACCGAGTAAACAACCTAACGTCTTCGCCTGCCGCCCATAAGCGCTGCACGTGTCTATCAGCTATGCCCGCTTTCTATAGAGGCAACCTCTCCTGCGCGAGCCATGCCTGACTTTATGCGGCAGCTGGTCGCGCCGAACGCTGACCCGCCATCCCACGGGCCAACCTATGCCGACCCGGCATATCTCAAAGAAAAAAACGGTAGTCGTCGTGCACCGCAACTCCCCCCATCATGTGGAAAAACAAAAGCAGCACTGCCGGGAGATACCCATGTCATCGCAAGAAGCTGAACAGAACTGGCAAGAGGACGTGTTCCGTGTCCTTAAGGCCCACGACGTCAAACACGTCGTGTTCGTCCCGGATGCCGGTCACTCGGCAGCCATCCGCATGTCCTACGCCGACCCTGATATCAAGGCCGTTGTGCTCACAACCGAAGAAGAAGGCATCGGTTACCTGGCCGGCGCCTGGCTGGGTGGAGAGCGCGGCGCTCTGCTGATGCAGTCAAGCGGCGTCGGTAACTGCATCAACACCCTTGCCCTGCAGAACTGCGCCGGTTTTCCACTCTTGATGGTGGTGACCATGCGCGGCGACTGGGCGGAGTTCAATGCCTGGCAGAACCCCATGGGCCAAGCCACCGAAGCCTCTTTAAACCTGATGAAGGTGATGACTTGGCGCGCTGACAAGCCTGAGGATGTGGCGCCCCTTCTCCATGGTGCCGCCACCATGGCCTTCAATGGCGATGCCGCCACTGCCCTGCTGCTTGGCCAGCGTCTGATTGGAGAAAAGAAATGGGTCAAGTAAGCGCCAATCACGTGCTCTGCCGCCGTGAAGTCGTCCGTACCCTGCTTGCCGATCGCAACGATGTGCTCGTGGTCACCGGCCTTGGTTCTGCCTCCTATGATGTGATGGCCGCAGGCGATCACGACAACAACTACTACCTCTGGGCCGCCATGGGCAGCGCCATCACCGTGGGCCTGGGCCTGGCCAATGCGCAACCGGACAAAAGTGTGGTGGTGGTCACCGGTGACGGCGAACTGCTGATGGGCTTTGGCGCCTTGGCCACGGTTGCTCTGCAGCAGCCGAAGAACCTGACCATCGTGGTGCTGGATAACGGCCACTTCGGTGAAACCGGCATGCAGGTCAGCCACGCCGGGCTCGGCATTCAGTTGGACCGGATCGCCGACACCTGCGGTTTTTCCTGGACTCAGGAAATCCGTGAAATGGACGGCGTGCATGCCTTGCGCGAGCGTTTCGCCACCCGTGATGGCGTCAAGCTGGCAACGGTGAAAATCAAGGCCGAAAACCCGCCCCGCGTATTGCCGCCGCGCGATGGCCATTACATCAAGAACCGCTTCCGCGCTGCCCTGGGCTTCCAGCCCATCTGACCGTGTAAAGGGCCGGCCGGCGGCCGAACCACGATGACGCTGCCGGCCCGGCCCACCTTGGAGAATGATGATGAACGACAACAACAACGAAGAACTGAACGCTATTCGTGAGGGTGTCCGTGCCCTGTGTGGCGACTTCCCCGCTGAGTACTGGCGCAAGATCGATGAGGAAAAGGGCTTCCCTGAAGCCTTCGTCAAGGCCATGACCGACGAGGGTTGGCTATCGGCGATGATTCCCGAGGAGTTCGGCGGTTCCGGCCTGGGCCTGGCCGAGGCTTCGGTAATTCTTGAAGAGGTCAATGCCTGCGGCGGCAACTCCGGCACCATCCACGGCCAGATGTACAACATGTTCACTTTGCTGCGTAACGGCAGCGACGAGCAGAAGCGCTATTACCTGCCCAAACTGGCCAGCGGCGAGCTACGCCTGCAATCGATGGCCGTGACCGAGCCGTCCACCGGCACCGACACCACCAAAATCAAGACCACCGCGGTTCGCCAAGGCGACAAGTACGTGGTCAATGGCCAGAAGGTGTGGATCTCGCGTGTGCAGCACTCCGACCTGATGATCCTGCTGGCACGCACCACCCCGCTCGCCGAGGTCACGAAGAAGGTCGATGGCATGTCGATTTTCCTGGTCGACCTGCGCGAGGCCATCGGCAACGGCCTGACCGTACAGCCGATCGCCAACTTGGTGAACCACGAAACCAACGAGCTGTTTTTCGACAACCTGGAAATCCCGGCCAGTAGCCTGATTGGTGAAGAAGGCAAGGGCTTCCGCTACATCCTCGACGGCCTCAACGCAGAGCGGACCCTGATTGCCGCCGAATGCATCGGCGATGGTCGTTGGTTCGTCGAGAAAGCTAGCCAGTACGCCCGTGACCGTGAGGTGTTCGGCCGGCCGATCGGCAAGAACCAGGGCGTGCAGTTCCCCATCGCTGAAGCCCACATCGAGATTGAAGCCGCCGACCTGATGCGCTGGCGCGCCTGTGCCGAATACGACAGCGGGCGCAACGCCGGTGCGGCCGCCAACATGGCCAAGTACCTGGCCGCCAAGGCCAGCTGGGAGGCGGCCAACGCCTGCCTGCAGACCCACGGCGGCTTCGGCTTTGCCAACGAATACGACGTCGAGCGCAAGTTCCGCGAAACCCGCCTGTACCAGGTCGCGCCGATCTCGACCAACCTGATCCTGTCCTACGTGGCCGAACACCTCCTGGAGCTGCCACGTTCGTTCTGATCCGGACCGCCCGCGTTACCCACGGGGGCCTGCAATAACAAGAGAGATAACCACCATGAGCCAGCCCATCCGCCCCCTTGATGGCATTACCGTCATCAGCCTCGAACATGCGATAGCGGCGCCCTTCTGCACCCGCCAGCTGGCAGATCTCGGCGCCCGGGTCATAAAGGTGGAGCGCCCTGGCAGTGGCGACTTCGCCAGGGGCTACGACCAGCGGGTCAACGGTCTGGCCTCGCATTTCGTGTGGACCAACCGCTCCAAAGAAAGCCTTGCCCTGGACCTCAAGCAGGAAATCGCCGGCGATATTCTCGACCAACTGTTAGAGCAGGCCGATGTGTTGGTACAGAACCTGGCACCGGGCGCGGCCGCACGCCTGGGATTGAGCTTCGAGGCGCTGCACGCACGATTCCCGCGGCTGATCGTATGCGATATTTCCGGCTACGGCGCGGGCGGCCCTTATGAACAGAAAAAAGCCTACGACCTGCTGATCCAGAGCGAAGGCGGTTTCCTGTCGGTCACCGGTGGGCCGGGGGAAGACGGGATGGCCAAAGCCGGCAACTCGATTGCTGATATCGCCGCTGGCATGTATGCCTATACCGGTATCCTTTCGGCGGTCCTGCTGCGGGAAAAGACCGGCATCGGCAGCCAGGTGGAAGTGTCCATGCTTGAGGCCTTGGTGGAGTGGATGAACTACCCGCTCTACTACGCCTACGAAGGTGCCGCACCACCGCCACGTGCCGGCGCGGCGCACGCCACCATCTATCCGTACGGCCCGTTCCCGGTGGGTGACGGGAGCACCGTCATGCTTGGCCTGCAGAACGAGCGGGAGTGGCAGCTTTTCTGTGAACAGGTGCTGCAGCAACCAGAACTGGCCAGTGATGACCGCTTCAGCGCCAACTTCAAGCGCGTGACCAATCGCGATGCTCTGCGCGGACTGATCATCGAGGCCTTTGCTGCGCTGGACTTCGACACGGTAATCGGGCGCCTCGATGGGGCAAGCATTGCCAATGCCAAGGTCAATGACATGCAGGGTGTCTGGGCCCACCCGCAACTCCAAGCCCGCGACCGCTGGCGGCGGATCGACACCGCCGCCGGTTCAGTACCCAGCCTGTTGCCGCCCGCCACCAGCAACGCCTATGCACCGCGCATGGACCCGGTCCCCGCGCTGGGCCAGCACAGCGAAAGCATCCTTACCGGGCTCGGACTGCCCCCTGAACGTATTCAGCAACTGCGCGCTTATGGGGTCATCTGACCCCTCTTTTTTCCCGCCCGTTGCCATCGCTTAAACACAGAGTATTCCTGCCTATGAAAGTGCTCGTCGCAATCAAACGAGTGGTCGACTACAACGTCAAGGTTCGCGTCAAGGCGGACAACTCCGGCGTCGACCTTGCAAACGTCAAGATGTCCATGAACCCCTTCTGCGAAATCGCCGTGGAAGAAGCCGTACGCCTGAAGGAAAAGGGCGTCGCGACCGAGATCGTTGTCGTCTCCGTCGGCCCGACCACTGCCCAGGAGCAGTTGCGTACCGCCCTGGCCCTGGGTGCCGACCGCGCCATCCTGGTCGAAGCCGCTGACGAGCTCAATTCCCTGGCCGTAGCCAAGGCACTGAAAGCCCTTGTCGACAAGGAGCAGCCGCAGCTGGTGATCCTCGGCAAGCAGGCCATCGACAGTGACAACAACCAGACCGGCCAGATGCTGGCCGCGCTGACCGGCTTCGCCCAGGGCACCTTCGCCTCCAAGGTCATCGTGGCTGGCGACAAGCTGAACGTCACCCGTGAAATCGACGGTGGCCTGCAGACCGTTGCGCTGAACCTGCCGGCCATCATCACCACTGACCTACGCCTGAACGAGCCACGCTACGCGTCGCTGCCGAATATCATGAAGGCCAAGAAGAAACCGCTGGAGACCATCACGGCTGACGCGCTGGGCGTTTCCCTCGCCTCCACCAACAAGATCCTGAAGGTTGAAGCCCCGGCTGCACGCAGCGCGGGCATCAAGGTCAAATCGGTGGCCGAACTGGTCGAAAAGCTGAAGAACGAAGCGAAGGTGATCTGATGAGCATTCTGGTAGTTGCTGAACACGACAACCGCACCCTCGCCGGTCCTACCCTGCACACCCTGACCGCCGCTCGCCAGATCGGCGCTGACATCGTGGTGCTCGTAGCCGGACTGGACGCGGCCGATGTGGCGTTCGCTGCCGCGCAGTGCGCTGGGGTGACCAAAGTGCTGCTGGCTGACGATGGCGTCTACGCCCATCAGCTTCCGGAAAACGTGGCGCCCTTGGTGGCCAACCTGGGCCGCGATTTCAGTCACGTGCTGGCCCCGGCCACCAGCAACGGCAAGAACCTCTTGCCGCGGGTTGCTGCGCTACTGGATGTCGACCAGATCTCAGAGATCATTTCGGTCGAATCCGCTGACACCTTCAAGCGTCCGATCTACGCCGGCAACGCTATTGCCACCGTCCAATCCAGCGCTGCGGTCAAGGTCATCACAGTGCGCTCCACCGGTTTTGAGGCGGTACCGGCACAAGGCGGCCGTGCGCCAATCGAGGCCCTGGCTGGCGCTGCAGATGCAGATCTGTCGGCATTTGTCGGCGAAGAACTGGCCAAGTCCGACCGACCCGAACTGACCGCCGCCAAGATCGTGGTGTCGGGCGGGCGTGCCATGGGCAACGGTGACAACTTCAGCCACCTGTATAGCTTGGCCGATAAGCTCGGCGCTGCGGTTGGGGCTTCCCGCGCGGCGGTAGACGCAGGCTTCGTGCCCAACGACATGCAGGTCGGTCAGACTGGCAAGATCGTCGCGCCGCAGTTGTACATCGCCGTGGGTATCTCCGGCGCTATTCAGCACCTGGCCGGCATGAAGGACTCCAAGGTCATTGTCGCGATCAACAAGGATGAAGAAGCACCTATCTTCCAGGTAGCCGATTACGGTTTGGTCGGCGACCTTTTCGAGATCGTACCGGAACTGACTTCGACGCTGTAAAGGACAATAAAAAATGAGCACACCTGCAGCCCAAACATGGATTGGCCGTAGCGAGACTGTCCATGACTGCATCAGCCACAACCTAGTCAAGCGTATCGCTGCCACGTTGAGCGAGCCTGCTCCCGCCCCTGGTGATGCCCTGCCTGCACTCTGGCACTGGGCGTTTTTCCAGCAGCCTGTCGAAGCGGCCGGCCTGGGTGGCGACGGCCATCCGGCGCGGGGCGGTTTTCTGCCCCCGGCAGACAACCGCAACCGCATGTGGGCCGGGGGGCGCCTGGAGTTCATCCGCCCGCTGCGGATCGATGCTCAGGTGTCCCGCCGCTCGACCATCCTCAATGTCGAGGAGAAGCACGGGCGCACCGGCTCTCTGATGTTCGTCACCGTGCAGCATGAATATGTGCAGGACGGGCAGCGGGCACTGGTCGAAGAGCAGGACATCGTCTACCGCGAGCCCTCACCCCCCAAGCTTGGCGGCACCGAGCCGATGCCCCACGGCGATTGGAGCGAAAGCTTGCAACCAGATCCGACGCTGCTGTTCCGCTACTCGGCGGTGACGTTCAACGGACATCGCATCCATTACGACTGGCCATACGTCACCGAAACCGAGGGGTACCCGGGGCTAGTGGTCCACGGCCCACTGATTGCCACCCTGAACCTGCGTGCCTTCGTGCGCGCGAACCCACAACTGAACGTCCGCCGCTTCAGCTATCGCGGTGTGCGCCCGCTGATCTGCCCGGATGCGTTCCAAGTCGGCGGGCGGTTGACCGGTGACGGTAAGGCGCAGGTCTGGGCGGGTAATCAGGCCGGTCAGGCGCAGGTTGGCGAAATCGAATTCGTCCAGGGGGTACGCCCATGAGCGCACAGATCGTACGCAGCGCGCTGTTCGTGCCGGCCACCCGCCCAGAGCGCATACCCAAGGCCTTGGTCAGTGGTGCCGATCGAGTCATCGTAGACCTTGAGGATGCCGTTGAAGAGGCGCTGAAGGAACAGGCGCGCGACAACCTCGAGCAGTTTCTCTGCGATCAATCCCAGGCCCGAGTGCTTGTGCGCGTCAACGCGCCCGGCCACTGGGCCCATGAGGCCGACCTGGCGCTGTGCCAGCGCCACACCGGGGTCGTTGGCATCCTGCTGCCGAAAGCGGAAACCGTCGGCCAGATCGAACGCGCCCATGCCACCGGCAAGTCGGTGTGGCCGATTATTGAAAGTGCCAAGGGCCTCGCCGCGTTACCCCTCCTGGCGGCTGCGACTGGCGTCGACCGGCTGTCGTTCGGCAGCCTAGACCTGGGCCTGGACCTTGGGCTGAACACCGGCAGCGCCGCCGCCGAACAGGTACTGGACCATGCCCGCTATGCGGTGCTGCTGCACAGCCGCGTCGCCGGGCTTGCTGCACCGCTGGACGGCGTGTTCCCAGCCATTCAGGACACCGACGGCCTGCAGCGCCAAGTGCGTTTCGCTCGTGACATGGGCTTTGCCGGCGCGCTGTGCATCCATCCTGGCCAGGTCAACGTGATTCACGCCGCGCTCAAGCCCTCGGCTGCCGAGCTGGACTGGGCGCAGCGGGTGGTTGAACAAGCTGGAACTGGCGCCGGCGTGTTCACCCTTGATGGCCAGATGGTCGACGCTCCCGTGATCCTTCGCGCCCAGGCCATGCTGCTCCAAGCCGGCTGAAGCTCCTGTTATCGCTCCCGGCACCGCACACCACCTCTGTTCTGACGCGCAGCGTTGAGCGGTACCGGGGGCACCTATCCAGAGAGGTGCCCCATGTGTCTGCTCACTAGCACACCCCGGCCCCGGCGCCACTGCAAACGCCTGCTGTGCCGGATGCTGCGCGCACTTTCGAGGCTGCCGGCCTATGCTTGAAGCCGCCCGTCCCTGCCCCTCCTCCCTGACCCAGGCTGCAACCGAACTGATGGTCGAGATGGGCTATACCGCCATGACCATGAGAAAACTGGCCCTGCGCGTCGGGATTCTTCCCGGCAGCCTTTACCATCATGTCGATTGCAAACAGGATCTGCTGCTCAATGTGGTGCTCGACATCATCGAACGCCGCAAGCAGGCCTGGGACAACAGCGCCCAACCTCAAGATCTGCATGCTTATGTGCGTTTTGCGCTGGCACGGCAAGTCGCCCTTCCCCAGGAGGAGATGGTCCTTCGTCACGAACTCAGGCACCTGGACGACCGCCACCGGCTTTGGCTGGAGCGGGCAATGGGGCAACTGGCCGAGCCACTCCGCCAGATTATCGAGCAAGGGGGCGCTATCGGTCGGTACCGCGTGAGGGACTCAGCTCGAGCTGCCGCTGCGATCTTGGCTATCATCGAGAGCGCCAACAGTCTGCGGGTTGGCAATGCGGCCTTCGATGAAAGATGGATCGAGCAGCACATCTTGCGGATGTGCAACGCCTTGCTGCAGCCCGAGCAATGCCCCGCCTGACAAACTGCCTAGAATACGCGCCCGCCAGGAACTTGCCGGCGGCGCTGCCTACCTAAATCGCAATGTCCTAAGACTTCTCTGGCGGATCAGCGCCCGCCAGAGCAAACTGCAAGCGGCATCAGGTATCGCGATGGTTATTGGCCTGGAGCCGTTGCCGGAACACTTCAAACGCCTGCGGATTGACCATGCGTGGCCCCGGCTCTCCGCGCAGCAACTGCAGAATCTGCTCGGCCGCCCACGCTCCCATGCGCTCCCGGGCCTCGCGCGTGACGCCTGCGGTGTGGTAAAGGCCGACCACGTTTTCAAGGCCAAGCAGAGGATGATCCAACGCAGGCGGCTCCTGGTCCCAAACGTCGATTCCCGCAGCGCCAAGATGGCCGCAGGCCAACGCGTCATACAGTGCGACCTCGTCATGCAAGCCGCCACGTGCGGTATTGATGAATACAGCCCCTTTGCGCATTGCCGCGAAAGCCGACGCGTTCATGAGGTTTAAGGTCGAAGCCAGACGCGGGCAATGCAGCGAGACTACATCACTGTGCTGCAACAGGCTCTGCAACCCGCAACTGGAAGCGCCCCGTTGGCCGATCTGTTCCGCGCTCAGTAGGGGATCATGGGCGAGCACCTGCATGCCCAGGGCCTGGGCTATGCGTGCGACACGTGTACCAATCTCACCGATACCGATCAGACCCAAGCTTTTGCCGCACAACTCGCTACCCATCAGGTCTTCGCGAGAAAAACCACGATCCCGGCGTAGGCGCCGGTCCGATTCGCTGATACGCCGCGCGCAATCGAGCATCAACCCCACCGTGGCCTCTGCCACCGATTGGGCGTTGGCGCCCGATTGGTTGACGACCAGAACACCCGCCTGGGTGCAGGCCTCGACATCCACTGTGTCGAAGCCTGCGCCATTGGTCGAGACACACAGCAGGTCAGGCAACTGGCGGAGCAGCGCCTCGGTGACACACCACTGCTGCGGGAGCTCGTCCCGCGCCGAAGGCACCTGGTACACCTGGCAGTTGCGCAGCGCCTGCAGGATGACGGCAGGCGGCTGGTCACGGGCGACGGTTTGCAGCACGACATCGGGTGAAGCTTCGAGGATCTGAGCCATCACCGGGTGATACCAGACGTCGAAGCGCACGATCTTCTTCCTTTCAGTACTCATGCTCGCGTTGCCTCAATGGGTGGGGTGGGTAGGCAGGGATTTACGCCCCATGAACTTGCGTACGCCGATGTTCTCTTCGACCTTGCCGTCGCCATCGAGATAACCGTGTTTGCCAAGGTCTGGCATCAGCAGGGCCGACACTAGGGTGATGGCGCCGATGGCGGCCACGTACAGGTAGAAGTACTGCTCCATTCCCACAGAGCGGAAGGACAGCGCCACATACTCGGCCGAACCGCCGAACATCGCGGCCCCCACTGCGTAAGGCAGGCCCACACCCAGTGCGCGCACGGTCGGAGGATAGAAGTCGGCCTTGAGCACACCGGTGACCGGTGTATAGAAGGCTGCAATCAACAACCCGGCGAGCACCAGCCCAAAGGCTGCGAGCGGGTCCTGGACTGTCTTGATCGCGGACAGCAACGGGATAACCAGGAAGGTGGACAATACGCCGAACAAGATCATGTTGCGGCGCACGCCGATTTTGTCAGCGAGCATGCCGAACACCGGCTGCGCCAGCATGAAGATCACCAATGCACAAGCCATGATGATGCTCACCGTGGGGGCAGGGATACCGACACTCACTACCAGGAACTTCTGCATGTACGCGGTAAAAGTATAGAAGTACAGCGAGCAGCCGATGGTGATGGTGAAGGTGAGCAGCACCGCGCGCCGGTGTTGCATCAGCCCCCGGAGCGAGCCGGATTCTTTGCTCTTCATGCCTTCTTCAGTGGCTGTCTCGCGCATGGTGCGGCGCAGGATGACCACCACGATCGAAGCCAGCGCGCCGATCAGGAACGGTACCCGCCAGCCCCAGGCCTTTAGGTCCTGCTCCGACAGCACCAACTGCAGCACCGCGACCGTCAGCAGCGCCAGCAGTTGCCCGGCAATTATCGTCATGTACTGGAACGAGCCGTAGAACGATCGCCGCCCGGCGCGGGATACCTCGCTGATGTAAGTGGCGCCAGTGCCGTACTCGGCGCCAACCGACAACCCTTGCATCAGCCGTGCGATCACCAGCAGAACCGGCGCTGCGACACCCACCGTGGCATAAGTGGGCATGACCGCGATCATCAACGAGCCGCCGCACATCATGAATACCGAGATGATCATCGAGATCTTGCGCCCACGGGTATCGGCGATGTAGCCGAAAATCCAGCCACCAAGCGGGCGCATGAAGAAGCCGACAGCAAAGATACCTGCCGTGGCCAGCAGTTGGCTGGTCTGATCGCCAGCGGGGAAGAACAGTGATGCGAAGTAGATCGAGGTGTAGGCGTAGATGAAGAAGTCGTACCACTCCACCAGGTTGCCGGAACATACACCCACAATTGCGGTTGTACGCTCTTTGCGCGTCAACGGACGTGCCGTGCTCATGTCTGCATTCATGATCGCTTACCCTTGTTGTTATTTTTTTGCCAACTCGGGTACAGCTTTGCATAGCGTCGTTTTGGGGGAAGATGTGCCTCAGGTCTAACAGCTATGCCTGGCAGGCATGGCCGGCTACACCGGGCTTTCGGGCCGTTTGTCCTGCAGTTAGCGGCAGACTTCTTCTGCGACCCGGCTCAGGCAGCCTTTGAAAAAGTGGTCGGCGCCGGCGTACACCGATACGCGGCGGTGTTCGCCAGCGGCCCAATCCATCAGGCTGACCAAGGGCGCCATCTGGTCACACTCCCCGTGCACCAGCAGGCAATCGTCAGGCAGGTCTGGCGCCGGGTAATGGCGGCCCCCCGGTACATCGCCGACCGGCAGGCCCAGCAGGGCCAAGGCGTCGAACTCTCCCTCCGATGCGCAGGCCAGCCTGGCGAACACATGGGCGCCGAAGGAGAAACCGATCAAGGCGATGGGCAGCCCTGGCATGATTCCAGCCATGTGCTTGAGAACCGCCTGACTGTCCTCAGTCTCGCCGATGCCGCCATCATGCCTGCCCTCGCTCAAACCCACCCCACGAAAACTTGGCCGCACCACCAGCCAGCCGCTGGTACACAACTGTCTGGCAAGGGTCACTGGCACGATGTGCCGGGGGCTGCCGCCCAACAGTGGTTGCGGATGGCTGACGATAGCCACCCCCTTCGGTGAGGTTGATGGATGATCGAGCAGCAGGTGGAGCTTGCCCACCGGGCCATCCATTAGCAGCTCTTCACGGTCCAATTGTGACATTGCAACTGTCTCCTCGATGGTTGGCGCTCACGCGGGCCGGCCCGGCAGTGACCGCATGACCAGCAGCACTAGCACGACATTAACGGCGGCCAAGGCAGCGAGTGTTGTAAGCACTCCCATGGAGCCAAAGTGCTGAAGCAGGTAGCCACCGACCAGCGGCGTCAGCGCCTGGCCGATGAGCGAAGGCCGCGACATCTTGCCCATCAACGCCACGTACTGCGCGGGCGGCATCAGCGCCAGGGGCAACAACCCCCGGACGATAGCCCGCAACCCATTGCCGCAGCCGTAGAGCAACAGCCCCAATGCCGTTGCGCCAGGCGCCAGGGCCACCAGTGCCATACCCACGGCCACCAGAACTGAAGACACCAGAGCGGTCCAGATCGGGTGTCGCTTGCGGGCGACAATCTGCAGCACGCGCGAAGCCACTTGGCTGGGCCCCAATAGCGCACTCAGCGCGATCGCAGAAGCCAGGCTGTGGCCCAACCCCTGCAGCACTGCCACCAGTTGCACCGAAACTGCGGTCATGATGATCGCCCCAATCGCGAAGATCGACATGAGCAGCAGATACAGACGTCGGTCGACGCTAACGTCGGTCGCCGTCACCGCAGGCTTGCTCGTGGAGCCGTGCGGGCCCGCTGGCAGCACCCAGAGGTACAGCGGCGCGACTACGACGATCAGCATCAGCGCATAAGCGGTACAGGTGACTCGCCAGCCGAGCTGCTCGATTGCGAACGCCACCAGGGGCCAGGTGATGGTGGTTGCAAAACCCGAGATCAAGGTGATGCCAGTGATAGCCCTGCCCGCCCGCTCGGCATACAAGGCACCGAGGGTGGCAAACAGGGCTTCGTAGAGACCAATGGCCATGCCGACGCCAATCACGACCCAGGCCAGCAGGAACACTTGCAGGCTGTAAGCGTTGGCGACGATCAGCAGCCCCGCCCCCACCACGATTCCGCTCGCTGCCATCTGCAGGCGACCACCGTAGCGAACCACCAGGCGGCTCGCCAGCGGCGCCAGCAGTGCGGACACCATCAAGCCTAGCGACAGCGCGCCATAGACCCAATGGCCATCCCAGCCGGTCTCTCGCAGGATGGGCTCACCCATGACCGCCAAAAGAAAGAATGACCCACCCCAGACCATGATCTGGAGTACACCCAGGCAAAGGATGCCGATGGGTCCGGGGAGACGTAGAGCAGCGTTCACAAACAGCCTTCATGTGCGGAGGAGATCGACGCCAGTGATTACCGTCGCCAACGTGCTTCGGGGTGGCGCTGTTGTGCGCAAAGCACATCGCGCGCCTTCTCAAGTCTACTGGGATGAGCAAAGGGCTGCTATTGAATCCCGGCATTTCAGCTATGCAGGGCGACGCCGTGAGGATGCATTCAGTCGAGGCAAAAACAGCAGGCGCGCTTAGATCGAAGCGCGCCTGCCAGCGGCAGGCTCAGGGGTTACTTATCCTTAGAGCTGCGCCACGTCCTTGAGCGGCTGCCGCATGCTTATTCGGTAGCAGACTATGAGGCGCTGCTGCCGTGGAACCGCTCGCCTGAATGCGCCTCATGGGACATGACCATCCTTCAACGCGCCCCTTATCCGAGCCCTGCAAATAGTCTCTCAGCACGCTTTCCCGGGTCATGGACTTCGCCTGCGCCTCCTCTTCACTGCACAGCCAACTCCTTGAACAGCCATTGCTTGAACTGAGTCACTGCATACGGTTGTCGATGCCGCCGAGGATGCACGAGATAATGGCCAACGTAGCGAACGCTGTTGCTGACATGCCGAAGCGGGCTGACCAGCCGACCGCTGGCCAGCTCCTGCTCAGCTAACAAGTCAGATTCGAGCACCACCCCCAGGCCGCCAGCCGCCGCTGAAATACTCATGGAGCTTCGATCGAACGCCAAGCCGTAGCTGTTCGGTGGCTGCATGCCGTTGGCCGCGAACCAGCCTTTCCACTGCACTGACTGCCCGTCGCTCTGGATCAGGAACAACGAATACAAGTCCTGCGGTGAACGAAGATGCCTGGCCACCTCAGGGCTGCACAGCGGCGTCAGCTCTTCGATCCGCAGCGGGGTCTTTTCGTGTGACGAAGGCCTGGGCTCGCCGTAAACGATGTCCAGGTCGAAATCATCGTTGTCGAACCGCGCGTAGTCAGTACTGGCGGATATGCGCAGGTCGATGCCGGGATGACCGTGCAGGAAGCCCGCCAGGCGAGGCACCAACCACTGACTGGCGAACGTCGGCGCAACGTGAAGGCGCAGCGGCACTGCGGGCTCATTGGTCGCAATCGCCAACCCACGGCTCATCTCCTCGAAACCCCGTTGAACATGATCCAGCAGCATGGAGCCCTCAGACGTCAGCGCCGTGTGACGCGTACTGCGGGTGAACAGCGATACCCCTGCTGCAACTTCCAGTTTGCGTATTGCATGGCTGACTGCGCTTGAGGAGAGATCCAGTTCTTTCGCTGCCTCCACGAAAGAGCAGGTACGCCCCGCCGCTTCGAAAACCCTCAGGGCTGAGAGAGGTACCTTTTTAAAGATCTTCATTGATGAATCCAATTCATTGACTGGCGAATTTAAACCTTTTGTCGAGCTTGTATTTTTACATGATCATCTCGGGGTAACTCAATTCGGCTGGTTACTGATGAATTCGCTGCGTCAGTAACCCCGGATCGCTGGTCACCAATGGAGAATAATATGACCGAGAGTCGCAATGAGCACTTTGCCCGGATGTCGACCCATGCCTGGCGAATCCGACGCTTCGCCCTGCGCATGGGTGAAGTACAGGGCCAAGGCTATGTTGGCCAGGCGCTGGGCTGGGCCGACGTACTGGCTGTTGCCTACTGCCACGCCATGAACATCCGCGCAGATCAACCTGAATGGGAAGGTCGTGACCGTTTCCTGCTTTCCCATGGGCACTACGCGATCGCGCTGTATGCCGCCCTCCTGGAAGCCGGGGTTCTGCCGGAAGATGAGCTGGAAACCTATGGCTCCGACGACAGCCGCTTACCGATGTCCGGCATGGCCACCTACACACCCGGCATGGAAATTTCCGGCGGCTCCCTCGGTCAGGGGTTGGCCATTGCCGTCGGCCAGGCGCTGGGCCTGCGCATGAAGGGTAACCCTGCGTTCGTCTACAACTCGATGTCCGATGGCGAACTGGATGAGGGTGCGGTATGGGAGGCAGCCATGTCGGCCTCGCATCACAAGCTGGGCAACCTCATCAACCTGGTGGACATCAACCGCCAGCAAGCGGACGGCCCGTCCCACGACATCCTCCAGTTCGAGCCGCTTATCGACAAATGGGCGGCGTTCGGTTGGCACGTGCAACGTGTCGACGGTAATGACTTGCGGGCCGTGATCTCTGCCTTCGATATCGCACGGGCGGTACCCGGTGATAAACCTCGGGTGATTCTCTTCGACACCCTGATGGGTAAGGGCGTGCCCTTCCTGGAGCAGCGTGACAAGAACCACTTCATCCGGGTCGAGCCCGAAGAGTGGCAGCAAGCACTTGCCAACCTCGACGAGATCTACGCGACCCGGAGCCCACAATGACCAACGCTTGCGCTGCAAAACCGAAACTCACCACCTCGTCCATGATCGCCTCCATCGCCACTGAAGGGCAGCGTACTACCCCTGCCCCGTTCGGCCATGCTTTGGTGAAGGTAGGCCAGAAGAATCCACGCGTCGTGGGCATGACAGCAGATCTTGCCAAATACACTGACATGCATATCTTTGCGCAGCGCTACCCGGAGCGCTTCCTGCAGATGGGTATGGCTGAACAGCTGCTCATGGCTGCTGCGGGCGGTATGGCCAAGGAGGGCTTTGTACCCTTCGCCACCACTTATGCGGTGTTTGCCACCCGTCGCGCCTATGACTTCATCCACCAGGTGATCGCAGAAGAAAATCTGAACGTGAAGATCTGCGCGGCCCTGCCGGGGCTCACGACTGGTTATGGCCCAAGTCACCAGGCCACGGAAGACCTGGCGATGATGCGAGCCATTCCTCAGATGATGGTTATTGACCCATGTGATGCGCTGGAAACTGAACAGTGCGTTGCCGCAATAGCCGAGCACGATGGCCCTGTCTACATGCGCCTCCCCCGCGGGCGCGTACCGCTGATCCTCGACGAATACGACTACAAATTTGAGCTCGGCAAAGCCCGCTTGCTACGAGACGGCAATGATGTGCTGATCATTTCCTCGGGCCTTATGACCATGCGTGCCCTGGAAGTCGCTGATGAACTGATCAAGAGCAAGATCGGCACAGCTGTCCTGCACGTGCCGACAATCAAGCCACTCGATGTCCAGGCCATCATTGAACAATGCCGTCGTGAAGGCAGGTTGGTGGTGATTGCGGAAAACCACACGCAGATTGGCGGCCTGGGTGAAGCCATCGCCATGACCTTGCTGCAAGCCCGTGTGCAACCGGAAGTTCGCCATGTGGCGCTGCCAGATCAGTTCCTAGATGCCGGGGCGTTGCCGACGCTGCATGACCGCTACGGCATCTCCAAAGACGTCATGGTTGCAAACATTCAGCGTTGGCTGGCCTGACGGCACGCTCGTGTAGTGCGACCCCCGCTCACTTCGCGATAGACGCTGCCCGAGTGAAGTGAGTGGCCCTTCGAGCTGGAAACCACTCTTTTCTTCCCTGGATCGTCCCAATAACTACAAGGTGATGGCGATGCAAAAAGACAACCATTTTCTTAAGAAAAAACGCGTATGGATCTACGCGTTTCTCTTCACTTTGACATTGATCAACTATGTCGACCGCGTTTCGCTCTCGGTGGCGTCCAAAGTTCTCAAGGAAGAATTCGATATCTCGCCGGTCGCGATGGGCTATCTGTTCTCGTCCTTCGTCTGGCTGTACTTTCTTGCACTCATTCCCATGGGGTATCTCGTAGGCAGGTTCGGCCCGAAAAAGGTCAATGGCTACGGCATCGGCGTCTGGTCGGTGGCCACAGCCTGCACGGCATTGTCGACGGGTTTCATCTCGTTACTCAGTTGCCGGCTCATCATGGGTATGGGCGAAGCGACTACCTACCCCGCTGGCGCCCGGGTCATTCGTGAATGGATGCCGCTCAATGAACGTGGTTTGGCCACCGCTGTATTCCATAGCGGTAGCCTGGTCGGCCCTGCCATCGGCGCCATCGGTTTTGGCTGGTTGATCAGCGCCTTCGGATGGCGCATCGCCTTCGTCGTTGCCGGTGCATTGGGCTTTATCTGGTTGGCGGCTTGGTTGAAATGGTACAGCCACCCGTCAAAAGCGCCTTGGTTGGACGATGTCGAGCGCGCTGAAATCGCCGAGGGTGGCACGTCATCGGTTGATGGTCCGGAAAAATCGGTATCGCTGGGCCTCAAGGGCTTAGCCCGTTCGAGCAGCATGTGGGCAATCGCGCTCTCGCACGGCTGTGCCGTCTACGCGACCTACTTTTTTCTCACCTGGCTGCCGAGCTACCTGCAGGCCGAGAAAGGCCTGACGGTTATGTCGAGTGGCCTTTATACCGCCATCCCATACCTGGGCGCGGCCATCCTTGCCATCGTCATTGGCCGCCTGAGTGACAAGGCCATGCGCCCCGGCGCTGCCGAGACGGGCCAACGCCGCCTGGTAGTGGCCAGCGTGTTGCTTGCATCCTCGGTGATCTTCCTGGTACCGGCGATCGACAGCACCTGGGCAATTCTTTTTGTGATCACGCTGTCATTGGCGACGTGCGCATCGGCGATCTCGTTGAACCTCTCACTGGTGAACGATCTGGTGCGCTCGGAAGACGATGTTGGCACCGCCGCGGGCTTCATCACTGCCGTCGGCAATCTTTTTGGCCTGCTGGCTCCGATCGTGACCGGCTACGTGGTGGCGGGTTCGGGGAGCTTTGCCCTGGCTTTCGTAGTGGTAGGCGCGCTGTTGGTTGTTGGCGCCGTCCTGTCGATGTTCTGTACCCGTCGCCCGATCGGGATAGCCACGCCTGGTCGACAGGCCATGGCTTGAATTACTTGTAAATGAAGGAAGCAGTAGCGTTATGAATCAACGTAGTAGCGTGTCCCCCAGCAAGCTCCAGGCGCAGCCTGACTTACGTACCGGCAGTAAATGGCGCCTGGCAATTGCTCTGCTGGCGTTGACCCTTGGAGTATTTGGCCTGGCTCTGTTCGGGGGTGGGGTCTGGCTGATCGCGCTAGGTGGCAGCTGGTATTACGGCCTGACAGGTGCAGGTTGTGTACTGAGCGCCATCCTTATATGGCGTCAACGCCGCAGCGCCCTTTACCTCTTTGCTCTCATCTGGGTATTGACGGTGATCTGGGCGCTTTGGGAAGTCGGCCTCAACTGGTGGGGCCTGGTGCCACGCCTGGTGGCCATGACCGTCATCCTGTTTTTGATCCTGATCGTATCTCCGGCGCTACGCCGCACTACCCGCACTGCTGCGTAACGAGGTTAGTAATGTTCACATCCGTCAAATACGGGGGCGCCCTCGCCCTCGCGATTTCTTGCGCGCTCCAGATGCAGTTCGCGAAGGCTCAGGAAATTCCCCAGGTAGGTAGCGACTGGCCATTCTACGGGGGCGATCATAACGCCCAGCGCTTCAGCCCCCTCAAGCAGATCACTCCAGAGAACGTCGGTCGCCTGGAGCGTGCGTTCGTGTACCACACCCGGGATCTACCGAACCCTGGGAGTCGTTATTCTCCGGAGACCACGCCAGTTAAGGTCGGCAACGATCTGCTGATGTGCTCTGCCAAAAACATCCTGATTTCGATCAATGCGGCAACTGGCAAAGAGAATTGGCGTCACGATCCGGGCGTACCGGATCAGGCCATTCCTCACGCGGCAGCCTGCCGGGGGGTGGCGGTGTATACCGCACCGCAGCTACCCGAAACGGCTCAGTGCCGCAGCCGAGTGGTTGAGGCCACCCTGGATGCCCGGCTGGTAGCAGTCGACCTCGGCACCGGTGAGCCCTGCAAGGACTTTGGCCAGAACGGCACTGTCGATCTCTGGGAAGGTTTGGGCAAAAAGGTTCCTGGCTGGTACGCGGTGACCGCGCCGCCGACCATCGTGAACGGTGTCGTAGTCACCGGCGCGCAGATCCGTGATGGTCAGGATGAGGATGCTCCATCGGGCGTGATTCGTGGCTACGATGCGGTCACCGGCAAAATGGCTTGGGCGTGGGACCTGGGTAACCCGGACAATGTCCATGGCCCTGCCGAAGGCAGCACTTACACCCGCGGCACGCCGAACATGTGGACGGCGGCGGTGGGCGATGAGCAGCTCGGTTATGTCTATCTGCCGATCAGCAACTCCTCGATCGATTATTACGGCTCCAACCGCAGTGAGGCCGAAAACAAATATTCGACCTCGCTGGTGGCCGTGGACGTGAAGACCGGCAAGGACGTCTGGCACTTCCAGACCATCCGGCACGATGTGTGGGATTACGATCTGGGCAGCCAGCCGACGATGCTTGATTACCCGGGCAAAGACGGTAAGCCGGTACCCGCAGTGTTGCTGCCGACCAAGCAAGGTGACATCTACATCCTGGATCGTGCCACCGGCGAGCCGCTGATTCCGATCGGTGAGGTCAAGGCGCCTAAAGGGGGATCGGTGGAGCCGGCGTTTTTGGCTGATACCCAGCCTACCTCCGAATGGCACACCCTGCGCAAGGCACCGAAAACAGAAGCGGACATGTGGGGCTTCTCGCCGCTTGACCAACTGATGTGCCGTATCCAGTTCCGTCAGGCCAACTACGAGGGCTACCTGACCCCACCGTCAGTGGATCGTCCCTGGATTCAGTACCCCGGCTACAACGGGGGGTCGGATTGGGGGTCGGTAGCCATTGACCCGGTACGCCGATTGCTGATTGCCAACTACAACGACATTCCTAACCTGAACCAGCTGATACCGCGCGAGCAGGCCGACAAGATGGGGCTCAAACCCATCTACGCGCCGAAGCCCGATGAAACCACCTTGAACAAAGCAGGCAGCAAGTCAGGCAAAGGCGAAGGCGGTGCCTCGACCTACCCGCAAGTCAACGCCCCATACGCGATCAGCGTGAATGCGGGTTGGCGCAACTGGGGTACCGGCGTCCCATGCTCGGCACCGCCCTATGGTGGAATCCGCGCAATCAGCCTCGACACAGGCAAGACCGTTTGGGACGAGCCGCTGGGTACCGCGCGCCGCAACGGGCCATTCGGCATCCCATCGCATTTGCCGCTGAACATCGGCTTGCCGAACAACGGGGGAACTGTGGTGACTGCGGGTGGATTGACGTTCGTCGGGGCGGCAACCGATAACCTGTTCCGTGCCATTGATACTACGACCGGTGAGGTGC
This sequence comes from Pseudomonas sp. SG-MS2, assembly GCF_009933855.1. NCBI lineage: Bacteria > Pseudomonadati > Pseudomonadota > Gammaproteobacteria > Pseudomonadales > Pseudomonadaceae > Pseudomonas > Pseudomonas sp. SG-MS2. The sequence goes on from NZ_MOMO01000240.1 coordinate 21,037, forward strand.
TGTGGGAGGACGTGCTGACGGTGGGTGCCCAGGCAAACCCGATTTCCTATGAAGTCGACGGTGAGCAGTATGCCCTTGTCTCTGCTTCCGGGCATGCCTTCATGGAAACCGGAACCAGCGACGAAATCATCGCATACAAGCTGCGCAAGTAATCGCCAAGGCGGGGCCTGTTCAGGCCCCGCTTCGCCAAAATCGTTAAAGGAGATTGAACATGGATATAGGCTTGCAGGGTAAGCGGGTGCTGGTCAGCGGCGCCTCCCGAGGCATTGGCCGAGCTATCGTGCAGTTGTTTCTCGAGGAAGGCGCCCAAGTGGCATTCTGTGCTCGGGGGCAAACAGGCGTTCAGAGCGCGCAGCTCGAGTTTGGCGAGCGCGCTTGGGGCACTGCGGTGGATGTTACCCAGCCCGAGCATGTTCGGGCCTGGGTCAATGAAGCAGCGCAGCATATGGGCGGGCTGGATATCGTCGTGCCCAACGTCAGTGCTTTGGCTGGGGGTGATGACCTGGAGACCTGGCGGCGAGCCTTCGACACCGACCTGTTGGGCAGTGCAACGATGGTCAAAGCCGCCCTGCCCGCTCTTCGTCAATCACAAGCGGCAGCGGTCGTGCTCATCTCGAGCGTCTCGGGCCGCGAGGTCGATATGTTCGCAGAACCCTATGGCGTTCTGAAGGCAGCCTTGCTTCACTACGGCAAGACCCTCTCGGTGCGCCATGCCCATGAGGGCATCCGCGTTAACTCCGTTTCTCCAGGCAATGTGTATTTCCCGCAAGGCGTGTGGGGAGATATCGAACGAGAACAACCCGATACCTTCGCCAAATGCCTGGCCGAAAACCCGATGGGGCGTATGGCTACTCCGGAAGAGGTCGCTAAAGCGGTGGTGTTCCTGGCCAGTCCCGCGGCAAGTTTCACAACCGGTACCAACCTTCTGGTCGATGGCGGCCTGACGCGCTCAGTGCAGTTCTGAGTGCCCGCCTCGGTATTGGCTCTAGGAGCGAGGATCGACGTGATGAAACTTTATATCTACGAACACTGCCCCTTCTGTACGCGCGCCCGCATGATCGTTGGGTTCAAGCGTCTTCCGGTAAGGCTTGAAGTCATCATGGAGGGTGATGCTGAGACACCTACCCGCCTGATCGGCAAGAAAGCCGTGCCGATCCTGCAGAAGGAGGATGGCAGTCACATCGGCGAGAGCCTGGACATTGTTCGGTATCTGGACGGCATCGGCCCAACCGCCCTGGTCGCACCACAAGATCGCGCACTCGACGCATGGGTCAAGGAAGCTTGGCCGACAGCGCTCAAACTTTTTATTCCGCGGTTCGTAAACGGGCAGTTTGCGGAGATCGCCACGCCAGCCGCGAGAGAGGCATACCGCCGGCGGGAAGAGCAAGCCTTCGGTGACTTGGAGGTGCTACGGGAGCAAACGCCGAAACTGGCCGCTGAAATGCAACCCCTGCTTGATGCCCTGGCGCCATTGGTAGCAGATAGAGCGAAACTCGGAATCAACGACATTACCCTCTGGCCTGTGTTGCGATCGCTGTCCATCGTCCAACAGATAGCATTTCCGGCACAGGTGCTCGGTTACATGCAGCGGCTGAGTGCGTCATGTAATGTTCCCCTGCTGTTCGGACAAGAAGCGTGATTTGCCGATGGTCTGCCAATCTTTACGGCGCCAGCTAAGATGCTGACGGTGGACGTCAGCCGCCGTGTGGTGAGCTTCAATCAGCTTCACTTCCCCGTCAAAGCTACGCCCAGCCGGATTTTGACATTGCTTTTGCGCAACCAAGGGCATGTCGTGAGCAGACCGACGATTTACAGAGAAATCTGGGGGTACCAGTTCGATCCTGGTACCAAGATCATCGACGTGCAGATTTGTTATCTGAGAAAGCTGCTGAAGACATTGGACGCGCCGGTCGAGATCAAAACCCTTCGGGGCAAAGGCCTTTGCCTGCAGGTGACTGTAAGAAGACCGGCGTGACAGTGGTGTTTGGCGTGCCGGATGAGGTTTTCAGTGATTTGATCGCCTCACCCATCAGCTGCCCTGCGAACCGAACCGTTGTTTATCGGGCATCACATTGCGGGGACTTTTCTTTCACTTAATTTTCACGGGGCTTGAGCGAGCCTGAAGCTACCCCTACGTGTGATAGACCTTGCCCGCCTAGCCGCGGGCTTTCTTTTGTGCGCAAATTACCACTCGCTCAAGCCATTCTTCCACTGAACTGCCTGCATCTTACGAAGGCCGTCTTGAGTAGCTCTAAGCGCTCGGCAGTTTTTACCCAGCGGGTAGTGAAATGCGAGTGCAGTTCGTTACGTGAAAAATCCAAGTACCTGGATGAGTTTGGAATGCTTGGTGCTATCCCTTGCTGTGTTCAGGTGACGATGGCCCCGTACCGCGCTTGATGCCCCGGGGCCCAAGGACACCCCAGATAGCCAGGCCGATAATTGGCAGCGCCAGCAGCAGCAACGCCCACATTGCCTTCGTCACATCGGGCTTGTCGCTACGAAACACGCTGACGATCGCCCATAGATCAACCAGCAGGATGATCGCCGCCACCGCAATCCAGAAATATGTCACAGGCTCGGTCATGATCGCCTCTCCTCTGCTTGGGGAACAGGCCGCACCGTCTTCGCGTACATCACGGCCCTTACTCAAAAGAAGTCATCGCGCGTGGCAAAGTTCAGACGATGTTGAGCGGTCGGGATAAGCGGAGGCCATCGGCAATGAACCAACATCGCATCCAGCACGTCCACCGAAAAACAGCAACGAGAGCTGCGCAATGGCTACCGCTCCCCTGTCCGAAACGCTTGAATACCTCAAGTCGCACAAATTGCTGCTGACTACCGCCGAATCCTGTACGGCTGGCACGATGATCGCCCTGCTGGCCACGTTACCGGGGACCGGAGAGGTGCTGGAAAGCGGCTATGTAGTCTACTCACCCAGTGCCAAGCAGCGCCTGCTCGGCGTGAGCCCGAAAACCATCGAGCGCTACGGATTGACCAGCGAAGCGGTCGCTCGGGAAATGGCCTTGGCCGCGCTCGGGCACAGCGACGCGACCGTTGCTATCGCCACCACCGGCATCAGCGGGCCGGAACCTCATGACGGTATCGCGCCTGGCACCCTTTGTTTCGCCTGGGCATTTGCGGGTGAGCCATTGGCGGTGTTCACCCGCAGCCAACGGTTTTTTGGTGAGCGCGCCGATGTCATGCGTGAGGGGGCGCTCTACGGGTTGACGCGTCTGGCGCATTATCACCAGCGCTGGCTTCGCGGTGAGCGCGCGTGAGGGCACCACCATGAACGACGATGAGCGCGTTTCCAGGCGTCATCCCGTCGAGGAAGACATGCCTATGCAGCAACGCGTGTGGCGCTTCGAACGGGTCGGCTGGTATGCGCTGGTGTTGATCGTGCTGATGGCGCTTGCGGGGCTGTTCGGCAATGGCCCGCTCAGTGATGCCCAACTCGTGAGTACAGATGGGCGAGTGGCAGTGGCGTATCAGCGGCTCAGCCGCAGCGGTACATCTGAAAACGTGCGCATCACTGTTCACGGGATTGCCGGGCAGCCGGTGATGATACTGCTCGGGGGCGACTTGCTGCGCGAAGCGAGTATCGAAATGCTGCAACCACAACCGCAGAAGTCGCTCTCGCACGGCGAGTCGCTGCTGCTGCAGTTGGGCACCAGCAAGGATGGAGTGGCCACGCTCTACCTCACCTTGCGCAGCGAACACGTCGGCCCCCTTGAAGGGATCGTCAGCGCCGGCCCGCAAAGCGCGGTGCATTTCTCTACCTTCCTTTATCCGTAGGAGCGACCATGGACTCCATTCTTCGCGCGGCAGGCATGTACCTCGCTCTGATGTTGCTGTTTCGCGTGGCTGGCCGGCGTTCACTGGCGGACTTGACCACATTTGACTTCGTGTTGCTGCTGATAATTGGCGAAGCGACTCAGCAGGCTTTACTGGGCGATGACTTCTCCTTCACCAACGCCATGCTGGTCATCGCCACCTTGATCGCGCTGGATGTCGGCTTGTCGCTGGCCAAGCTCAATTCCAAACGGCTGGCGCGCCTGCTAGACGGGCACGCTACGCTGGTGGTCGAACAAGGACGCTTTCTTCATCACCGCATGCGCAAAGCGCGGCTGACAGAAGACGACATACTGGAGTCTGCTCGCGACAGCCAGGGTATAGAAACTGTAGCCAAGATCAAATTCGCCATCGTCGAACGCAACGGCAAGATTTCGATAATCCCTCAGGACTGATCGGGCCGCAGCAGATACTCCAGCAGGCGTGCTGGTGCACGCGCTGATGCCTGGGCCTGCTGCGGGAAGCTGGTTCGGTTCAAGGCTGTTGGTAATGGCCCGGCGACGTGCCGGGCTCATGGTCATGCTCCAGGCGCTGTACCTGCACATCAGAGAACGAAGACGCTTCGTTGCGATGAAGCCCCTGCAGGTACTCACGGGCGGCCTCCCTGCTCAGGTCTTCTTCGTCGCTGCGACACTCGCAAGTGCCAGGCTGGTTGTCGAGGATATAGCTGATCAAATAAAGGTACTTGGCCATCGCTTCAATTCTCCGAGGTTACGGGTGAAGAAGGAGTGGGTATCTAAGCATTTGATTGACTTGCAACCATGAGCCGCACCAGCACTTCGTGGTCGACCGGTCTGCTGAGCAAGAAACCTTGCACTTCATGGCACCGGTCATCGCTGAGCAGCGCCAGTTGCTCAGCGGTCTCAACGCCCTCGGCGGTGACCGTCATGCCCATCGCATTGCCCAGGTTGATGATCGCCTGAACCTCACTGCGGTCACTTGCGCTCTTGCCCAAAGATTGAACGAAACGTTTGTCTATCTTGATGCTGTCGAACGGATAAGTTCGCAGGTAGCCCAAGGAAGAATAACCGGTACCAAAGTCATCCATGTTCAAGCGAACCCCCAGTTCCTTTAACGCGTTCATGGTCTGCAGGGCACCTTCGACGTCATTGAGCATCACATTTTCGGTGATCTCCAATTCCAGGCGATGGGCAGGTAACCCTGTATGTCGCAACGCCTCGGCAACATCACGCACTACGTCACTGCGGCTGAACTGGGCCGGCGACATGTTGACCGAGACCATGATCTCCATTGGCCACGTCTTGGCCTTGGCACATGCTTCGTGGAGGACCCAGTTACCCAACTGCACGATCAGATCGGATTCCTCGGCCAAGGCGATGAATCGATCCGGGCGCAGCAAGCCCTTGCGCGGATGCTGCCAACGCACCAGCGCTTCCGCCGAGGCAACCGTCGTACCGTCGACCTTGTAGCGCGGCTGGAAATGCAGCACGAGCTCGTCACGGCCGATGCCTTCGCGCAGCTCCCGTTCGAGCATGCGTTTCTCCAGCAGCGCTTCGTTCATCTGCGCAGAAAAGTAGCGCCAGGTATGCTTGCCAGCAGACTTTGCGCCGTATAGCGCGATGTCTGCATATCGGATCAAGTCACTTGCAGTGCCAGGATAGTCAGCTGAGAGAGCTACGCCGAGGCTGACACCGACCTGAACGCAATGGCCCTCCGCCAGAATAGGTCGTTGCAGTGACTCCACCACACGGGCACAGAAGCCATCCACTTCTGTTCGCTGTCCGGGACGTGAGAGCACGATGATGAATTCGTCCCCTCCAAGACGGGCCACCAGGTCACTTTCTCGCGTTATTTCATCAAGGCGCCTCGCCACCTCAATGAGCACCGCGTCGCCGGTCGGGTGGCCAAGGCTGTCATTGATGGGCTTGAAGTTATCAAGGTCCAGCAAAATCAGCGCTACGGCCTGTGGCGAAGCGCCCTGTGCAGCCTGTTCCAGAAATCGGAAAAGTTTGTTGCGGTTGGGCAGCCCTGTAAGGGCGTCGTGCAGCGACAGGTGCTGGATCTGGGCATGAGCGGCGACTTCGTCGGTGATATCGCTGCAGGTTCCACGAAACCCTTTACAGTGGCCATGATCGATACTTGCCCGTGCCGCAATGCGACAAATACGCTGCTGCCCGAGGTGGTCATGGTATTGGCAGCGCAAGCTGCCCGTAGCGTGGCTGGCGGCCAAGCCGTGCAGCCAATGTTCCAGGTGCGCGGTATCGCAATCGAGCAGTTCGGTAATCGGTCGATGCAGCCAAGCGCCTGCCGGGTGCCCGGTTAGCTCGGCAAATCGAGCCGACAGGTAGATCAGATGCAAATCGGCATCGGTCTCCCATATCCAGTCGGATGAAGCTTCGGCCACAGCCCTGAACCGCTCCTCGCTGGTTTCCAGCGCCGCTTTGGAGGCGGCAAGCTGCTGGTGGCTGCGGTCGATACCCGTGCTGGCGCGCATGGCATAACGGGCGAACAGCGTCACCAATACGCCAATGAGCACGACTGCTAACGCTAGCGCTGGCACCACCGTAGAAATCAGCTCACTGCCCGGCCGTACGATGTTCCACGTCAGGATATGAGCGCTGCCTTCCAGCGGCAGGGCTCCCCTCGCCTCGTCACCGGTGTTCAGATCGGTGACGGCGAGGCCAGACAGACCAGCAGCACGGCCCAAAGGTTCGAGCACGCTGGCATCGAGCACCCTGACAAACACCATAACTGCGCTGGGAGCGGGTAGATGATGCGGCATAGAAGGCGGCTGAATGACCGCAGCGGCGAAAATCGCTGGTTGCTCACCGAACCGGAAGTAACCTGAGGCGGCTTGTTGCTTGGCAGCAACCTGCCGCGCCTGGTTGATGATCCTGTCTGCCTGAAGGCTGTAGCGAGCGAAGCCTTCACCGCTCAATTGGCCATTGACCATGGCATAAGAGGTGCCATTGCCATCTAATACGAACACGCCCGTATAACCATCTGCGGTATACAGCGTGGGGCCCACGTTGTCCTCATCAAAAGCCCACTGCACATCGGCTTCGCGACCCAGGTGATCAAATGCCGATTGCCAGATCGCATGGGTAAGTACATAGCTGCGCTCATTTTTTTGTAGCTGGTTCATTGCAGATTCAGCATGAAAACGGCTTTGCGCCCTTTCGCGATGATCCAGTGACCCCGCGATTCGATAGAGGGACACCAACCCTACGATCAGCACCAGCATCAGCAGCCCGGAAAACACCAATATCAACTGTCGAACCACATGGCTGCGCGTCGACAGATCATTACTATTGCTACTGATTGCGTCCATTCAGTCACCGAATGCCTGGGATTTTTACGATTGACTGAACGGACACCGGAATGATCGCTAAAAGTGACAACCGGTGGCCTGCGCGTCGGTGGCCCTGGATCTACCGGCAATCAAATGGAACAGGCCTGGGGTATCGCTGCCTAACCAGAGGCAACCCCACCGCACAGGAGCCACGACATGGCAGCTTCCAACCAACCCGACCCGTATGTCGATGAAGTCCCTCAGAACCCGGGTGAGCCAGCTCCCAAGCCTGGCCCGGACGATGAGGCGCCTGATTGGCCTGATGATCAGGTACCACCTGAAGAGCAGTCTGATGGCTGATCACCTGTCCCCTGGGAAATGTTCCATGCGCGCACTCAGAGCCTTTTACGCTGTGTTACCGGTTGCTTGCGGCCTTGGTTTATGGGGCTGCAGCGCTGCCACTACCAAATCCCCCGTAGAGGCACCTGGTAGGCCTGCAACGACTGGCACTCAATTGCTCGAAGCAGGCGCTGCGGTGCTTCAGGCCAAGCCCCCGATTGATGCGCTCAACGCCTACCTCAACGGGTTTCATTTTTATAACGGTCAGCCGGACGCCCAAATGGAGGCTCATCACTACTGCGCGATTCTCAACGAAGACGTCATTCAATGCGTGATTTACGACGGCAATACCCAGGCTGCCAAGATCATGGGCGTCGAGTACATCATTGACGCCAGCCTGTTCGCCAAACTGCCTGCCGCTGAAAAGCCCATGTGGCACAGCCATGGCTATGAGGTATCCTCCGGCCAGTTGAGCGCACCGGCGATACCCGCGAGCGCCGAGCATGCCTTGATGAAGCGCTTGGCCCATACCTATGGCAAGACGTGGCATACCTGGCACACCGATCAGGGCAAGCGGCTGCCCCTTGGTGTGCCGCAGTTGATGATGGGGTTCACTGCAGATGGGCAGGCCGATCCGTCCATGGTTCGCCAACGCAATCAACGATTGCAGCTGGATATGCGCAAAAGCAAGGCCCTACGCGCCGACATCCCCATCCCTCCAGCCGACCCCGCAGCGGATGGCTGGCAGCATGGCAATATCATCCAGATCACCGACCCGACCGGCCAGCACGATCATGCCCCGGCTGCCCTCCCGACAACCAACGATTCGAACAGTCGTTCAAGCCCATGAATCGGGTCAGGCGATCAAGGCCGGAAGCTGGCGTGCAAGCAGTTCGGCAGCTGAAGGCTTGAGGCGGGACGGTGCCAACTTGTCGCGGGGCACCCACTTGCACGCCACGATTTCGTTTCCCGGCACAGGGTGGTCTTGTTCATCGATCTGCAATGTGAAGATGTGATGGACAATACGACCCGCACGGACAGTGCACAGTGCTACCAGACGCCGGCGGCGAATACCTGTTTCCTCCTGGAGTTCGCGAATGGCCGCATTGTGGGGAGGCTCGTGCGGTTTGACGCCGCCCCCCGGGAAATTCCATTTGCGCGATTTGCGGCGCACCAGCAATAGCCTGCCGCTGCGAAAGCAAAGCACTGTAGCTCTTGCTCGAAGCTCGCCTTGTTTAGGCATGGTCACCTCCTTTACCCATTCTTGAGTAACGGTGGACTACCGGAATATTCGGTACGTTCAAAACTCTGTCCGTATCAGGGCGAGCACTACAGTCAGACTGCAAAATGAAATCGCCCGTCAACAATTGAATCGACAATCCCGCGCGTGGATTGGCAGCAGGTAGTTCATCTTCCACTCGCCGAAGCTGACTCACGTTTGAGAAGCGATGGTTCGCAAGCAAATTCGCGGGCACGTCCCACACCCCAGGCCAATGCCCGGGTCATCGACTCTCCAGGCCGAGAGTCGAAAGCTTCTTCGTGCAGCGCGGCCCCAGAGGGTGCGTAGACGCCTATGAACATCTGCGTGTTTCCGGTGCGGGATAACCGGACTTGCACGTCGATGTGAGTTCCATCGTCAAGAATTTCGTCATGGCTGCGATTGTGAAGACTAGGGTCTGCCCAGTCCCAGTACACATGTCCTCGAGTTCTCATAAAGCCTCCCTCGGTATTCGGCCTGTCCTTCTTACTAGATACTTAAAATAGCGAACCTGTTCAGGCAGACAATCGAAAGTCCGTGAATTGAGAACTGAATCTGACTATCGGCAAAAAAACTATACAATCTCAATACTTTGTATAGTTTTCCGAGAGTTTTACAGTTCTTCGCTGGAACCCCGGTGGGGATCTTGATCCTCATTGAAGTTGTCTCAGGTAGGGATGGGTGATGATGCCCTTACCGTAAACCTTTGACCCACCAGCCTGCAGGAAAGGAACTCGAATGGTACCGTTCGACCTTCAACGGATGCTCCTCGGCGAGCTGCCTCTCGCCTTTCTTCTGGAAGTCGCCTTCAGGGTCTTGGCGGCTTTTACGGCCGTATTCTTCTTTCTCAAATTCAGTGGCCGACGCGGGATCAAACAGCTCTCCCGCTTCGAGCTGGTCGTCATTCTGACCCTTGGCTCCGCTGCCGGCGATGTGACCTTCTACGAGGACGTCCCCCTGCTCCCGGTGGCACTGGTGTTCCTGACGCTCCTGCTGCTGTATCGGGGTATCGTCTACCTCATGAAACGAAGCAAGGCGTGCGAAGCCTGGATCGATGGATTGCCGATAACAGTAGTGAAGGACGGCATGTACGAAATCCACTCGCTGCGCAATATGAACATTTCGTCGAATGAACTCTTCATGGAGCTACGCCAGCGAGGTGTGGAGCATTTGGGCCAGGTACGTTTAGGCCTGTTGGAAACCGACGGAGAACTCAGTGTGTATTTCTATGGGCCGGAGGACACCAAGGCCGGCCTTTCAGTCCTTCCATTCGAGCATCGGCCGGAATACACAACACCGCCCCAGGCTGGCCTCTATTGCTGCGTGGGCTGTGGCTTTCCTGCCTACCATGATTCGCACGATTCGAGCGCGTGTGAACGCTGCGGCCATGCTGTCTGGTCTCCAGCACTGCATACGGTGCGCAACCGTTAGCTGATACCGCCTGCCCTCTCCTCTGAACTTTGCTGCATCTCCAGCATTCAGCTGCTTAGGCACACAGCATATTGCAGGCATTCATGCGAAGGGGTTTGTACCATGATCGATCAAGCGACAGGCATGAAACCAGGCGAACGTTACTGCGTGGAGAACGTCGAACGCGCTCATCAGTTCCCTGGTTTTTTTCAGGACGGCAAGTATTACCTTGGCCCCGAGCTGCTCACGGCAGTCGGCTGGCTCGAAGGGACGAAGTTCATCTATGACAGTCTGGATGCGCAAGGTGAACCGGTCTTCCCGGAGCGGGTGGCGGGCACCATTGAGGGCATGAAGCTGGTGCTGGTCGACGGCACTGCACTGCAGCTCTCGAAGATAGCAGCCAGTGATACCCTCCTACCTACGGCTGGCAACATCGAGCAAGCCTCACAACCTGACGAACCTGAAGCTCCAGCACCGGTAAAGGGCCCGTTGCGCGGCAAGGTCGTGGTCATCACTGGCGCATCGAGTGGTATAGGCAGGGCTGCCGCGCATGCCTTCGCTTGCAAAGGCGCGCGGCTGGTGCTCGCCGCACGCGATGAGCAGGCGTTGTTCGACGTGCTGGACGAATGCACCGACTGTGGAACAGACGCCGTGGCAATCATTACCGACGTCACCCGTAGCGACCAGGTGCAAGCGCTGGCCACCCAGGCGGCCGAATTTGGCCATGGGCGGATCGATATCTGGATCAACAACGCAGGCGTTGGCGCGGTGGGCAACTTCGAGCAAACGCCCCTGGAGGCACATGAACAGGTCATTCAGACCGACCTGATCGGTTACCTGCGCGGCGCCCACGTGGCCCTGCCCTATTTCAAGGCCCAACGCAGCGGCATCCTCATCAACACACTCTCACTGGGAAGCTGGGTTGCCCAGCCCTACGCGGCCGCCTATTCGGCCAGCAAGTTCGGCCTGCGCGGCCTGACCGAGGCGCTGCGCGGAGAACTGACGGAGTTCCCCGACATCCACGTCTGCGACATTTATCCAGCGGTCATGGACACCCCAGGCTTCAGGGATGGCGGCAATTACACCGGCCATGCGCTCACACCACCCGGGCCGATCTACGATCCGGAGCGGGTAGCCAAGGCCATGGTAGCCAGCGCTATTTCCCCACGCGCAAACACCACGGTGGGCGCTGCCGCTCGCCTTGCCCACCTGGCAAGCTACGTCGTCCCGCGCCTGGCGCTGGTTTCAGGGTGGCTCACACGCAAGGCCTTGAGCCGCAGCCCCAACGCTGAGATTTCTTCCGGCAACCTGTTCGAGCCACCGAGTGGCCGACGCAGCGTGGACGGTGGCTGGAAATCCAGCAAAGACCACATGCCGTGGTGGGTCGTGGCGGCAGCCCTCGGGGTCATCGCCGGGCTGGCCGTCACCCGCTCGCAACGCAGGCGCCGTTAAGCGCACCACCGAGCAACGAGCAGGAACTTTGCTCGCCATTGCGGGCCCCTATTTAAGGTCTATCGGTAAAGGAGATGAATGATGAGTTCACAACTGAACGGTAAGCGCGTGGCCTTTCTGGTCACCGACGGCTTCGAGCAGGTGGAGCTGACCGGCCCTCGTGAGGCGTTGGAAAACAGCGGTGCGGTGGTCGACATCCTGGGGGAAAAGGAAGGTACGGTCCGTGGCTGGAACCATGACAAGCCCGCCGACGAATTCGCCGTGGACGCGACTTTCGAGGGTGCCCATCTCGATCTTTACGATGCCCTGGTGCTGCCCGGCGGCGTTCAGAACTCCGACACGATTCGCTTGATTCCCGGCGCGCAAAAGCTGGTTAAAAGCCACGACGCAGCAGGCAGACCGCTGGCTGTCATCTGCCACGGTGCCTGGCTGCTGGTATCGAGCGGGTTGGCCAAAGGCAAGCGGATGACCAGCTACAAGACCTTGCAGGATGATATTCGCAACGCCGGCGGCACGTGGGTGGATGAACAGGTAGTGGTGGATGGCAACCTGATCAGCAGCCGCCAGCCGGACGATATCCCCGCCTTCAATGAACAGTTGATCAAAGCGTTGGCAGGCTGAGTTTCGCGTACCCGCGCAGAGTGTGAACAGCAGCGAAACGATTGGGATTGTGCCTGATGGAAGACTGGATCGATTTGTTGGAATGGCCTGCCATGGCTGTCACGGTATTGGCAGCTTGGTGTATAGGCTCGCGCCGTCCCGGCCGGCGTAAAGTGGGGTTCTGCTGCTTCATTGCCAGCAACCTGCTGTGGTCGGTCTGGGGCTTGCACGCTCAAGCGTGGGCTTTGATCGTGCTGCAGGTCGTGCTGTGCCTCATGAACCTTAGGGGCTGGCGGAAGAACAAAATTGCGTCAAAGAGGACGCAAGGAGCCCACTCGCGGCCTGCTTGATCAGCAGACAGGGTTTACCCAATGCACATGCCGTCTGCCGGGGGGCGTCTCACTGGCTTGTGCCATTGGGTATACGGCTTGTACCAGGCAACGCTCGATTAGTAACAACACTTAGCGCGGTTGCCGCCAGCAAAAACACACCGCTGGCCAGGAATGTGGCTTGATGGCCGAATCCGTCGTACAGCACTCCGCCCACAGTTGCGCCCGCCGTGATGGCCAACTGAATCACGGCGACCATCAAGCCACCTCCGGCCTCTGCCTGGTGCGGCAATGCCTTGGCCAACCAGGTGAACCAGCCCACGGGAGCACAGGTGGATACCAGTCCCCAGATACCGAGCAAAACAGCGACTGGAACGACCCAGCTACCGACCGTGATCACGGCGAAAGCGATGGCAGTCATGATCAACGGTACTCCCAGAAGAACGCGGTTCAGGTGTCGACCAACGAGCGTGCCAACTACCATCGTACCGACCAGCCCTGCGGCGCCGATTATCAGCAGCAGAAGCGAGAGCGTGGGCACGTCCACATGCGTGACCGTTTCCAGGAAGGGCCGCAGATAGGTGAACAGTGTGAACTGCCCCATGAACAGGAATGCAACTGCCGCCATGCCGAGGGCGACCCTGGAGTCTGCCAGCAAACGCAGGGATCCGGTTGCTGACGCCGCGTTGCGCTCGCTTGGCATCGCTGGCAGCGTGAAGGCTTGCCACATCAACGCCAAGGCGGCTAGCGGCAGAACGCAAAAAAACGCCCCTCTCCAGCCAATCATGCCGCCCAGGTAGCTTCCGAGCGGCGCCGCGATTGCCGTAGCCAACGCGGTACCGCCCTGCATCAGGGCAATAGCCTTGGGAACGAGCGGTTCGGGGGCGATGCGTATCATCACCGCGGTGGACATCGACCAGTAGCCACCGATGGCGACTCCTAGCACGGCGCGCCCCACCATCAATGTCAAGTAGTTCGGGGCGAATACCACCATCCCCCCGGAAATCAGCATCAGGGCGGTCGTGGCCAACAGGACAGGCTTGCGGTCGATCCCCTGGGTCATAGGGGCCAGCATCAGGCTAGTGATGACGGCAAAGAAACCTGAGATGGAAATGGCCTGCCCAGCCTGGCCTTCGGTCAGTGACAAATCGGACGCAATCGGAGTGAGCAAGCTCACTGGCAGGAACTCCGAAGCCACCAGGGCGAAGGCACAGAGCGACATCGCCAGGACAGCGCTCCAGACCTGACGGCTTGTATGTTGAAGGTGTATTGCAGGGCTGCTCATAACGGATCTCGGTTTAACAATTTCAAAGACGCAGGTGCCCAGGCCCAGGGCAGAGGCTGGGCCTGGCGATGGCGTCAGTTACTTGAGGTGTTCGCGAAAGAAAGACGTCAGCTTGCCGAAGGGAATCAATGCGACGCGGTCATAGAGATCGACGTGGCCAGCGCCCGGTACGATCACCAGTTCCTTGGGTTCGCCGGCAAGGCGATACGCCTCTTCACTGAACTCACGGGAGTGTGCGTCTTCTCCCGCGATGAACAGCATTGGGCGTGGCGAGATCGTCTCGATGTCATTGAACGGGTAGAAGTTCATGAAACGGACATTACTGGTCAGCGTGGGATGCGTCGTCAGAAGCGGCGACAACCCTTTGGGGGTGAACTCCCCCCGGGGCGTGCGGTAGAAGTCGTAAAACTCGCGTTCGATGGCATTGGAGTGCTCGGTCAGCTTGTCGACCGTGCCACTGGTGTACAGGGTGTCACCGCCGGCAAACTCGACATCACGCTGAGCTGCTGCTTCAGCTATGGCCTTCTTGCGTTGCTCGACCGTGACCGCGTGCTTGAGGCCGTTGCGATTGGCGGCGCCCATGTCGTACATGCTGACCGTGGCAATGGCTTTCATTCGCGGGTCAATCTTCGCCGCACTGATGGCAAAGCTGCCACTGCCGCAGATGCCCAGCACGCCGATCCGGTTGCGATCAACGAAACCCTGAGCGCCGAGATAGTCGACCGCCGCACTGAAGTCTTCGGCGTAGATGTCCGGGGCTACCAGGTTGCGCGGACGCCCCTCACTTTCACCCCAGAACGATAGATCGATGGCCAGGGTGACGAAGCCCTGCTCTGCCAGCTTCTGGGCATAGAGATTCGCGCTTTGTTCCTTAACCGCCCCCATCGGATGGCCGACGATGATGGCAGGGTAACGGGTATTGGGTTTCAGGTTTTCAGGAACGAACAGGTTGCCAACCGTATTCATCTGAAACTGGTTTTTGAAGGAAACCCGTTCGAGTGATACCTGGTCACTCTTATAGAAATTGTCGGCTCCATGGGACATATCGGCGGCTCCTGCAGTGAGTGAACAGGCCATCAAGGCAAACGCTACGAACAAAGACTTCATGCACTCATTCCTGTCTGCTCGAAATGGAAATGGTGCGAGGGGCAGGCTCTGCTGAGCACACTGGCCACCTCGCCTATAGCCATCTTCGTCGCACAAACCGCTTCATCAGTAGAGCAAACGGGTATTTTTATTGCCTAAATCTCCAGCTCGTACCGGCTGGGCATGGACAGATGACGCAACGCGACCGTAATGTTTTCCACAAGATGATCGGAAGCTTCCTATGCCTGCCACCACACAACCGCGCCCCCCTGCGAACCCGCTGGCCACGCTGTGCGAGGTAATAGGCGCACACGCGCCCACAGCTGGCGACTTCACGACACACATCGCAGATCTCAGCGTCTACCGACGTAACGCACCGGCCCCACCGATTACTTGTATCGTCGAGCCGAGTGTCGTGCTGGTGGTGCAGGGCGCCAAGGAAATGGTCATCGGTAGCGAGGTCTTCCCCTACGACACGAGCCGCTTTCTGGTCACCTCGCTGAACATCCCTGCTAACTCGGCGGTGACGATGGCCAGTGAGCAAGCCCCTTGCCTCGGCCTGGTATTCAAGCTCGACCTGCGCACACTGGCGGAACTGATCGCACAAGATGGTCGTCTTGCGGTGAGTGGTCAGACCTTTCACACCAGCGCTGGGGTGGGTGAATTGAGCCCGAAGTTACTGGAGAGCTTCAGCCGCCTGATCGAGCTGCTCGAGGAGCCCGATGCGATACCTGTGCTCTGGCCGCTCATTCAGCGGGAAATCCACTACCGTTTGCTGCTGAGTGACCAGGCCCCCCTCCTGCGCCACATCGCCTCCGTGGGCAGCAAGGGCCACCGAATCGCCAAGGCCATCGACTGGATGAAGCTGAACTACGCCGCGCCGCTGCGAGTGGACGAGTTGGCCTCCCAGGTGCAGATGGGACTCTCGACCTTTCACCAGCATTTCCGCCAGCTGACCGCTATGAGCCCGCTGCAATACCAGAAATGGCTGAGGTTGAACGAGGCGAAACGGTTGATGCTCAACGAGCATCTGGATGCCGCCACCGCGGCCTTCAAGGTCGGCTATGAAAGCCCCTCGCAGTTCAGCCGCGAGTACGGGCGCCAGTTCGGCACGCCGCCAAAGCGCGATATCGCAGAACTGCGCCTGAGCGCGGAAAGATCAGCTGCCGCCACACCCAGCGTGCCCTGAGCCCAGCGCTCAGGAAACCGGCCACTACGCGATGCAAACAACCGCTCGTAGATCGCACAATGGTTCGATAATCGCACACCATCCGCTTCCACCTCTCTACTTGTGCCCGATCTTGCGGCACGCTTAGCACAGTCAGCAAACATTTCCCAAGCGCTGACTGGCCCCCATGTCAAAGGGCGCGCCAGGCAGGCCCACAACCCATACTCCAGGAACAACCAGGAGCTCGCTTTGATCAATAAAACCTATGAGTCCATCGCCAGCGCGGTGGAAGGCATCACCGACGGGTCGACCATCATGGTCGGTGGTTTTGGCACTGCCGGCATGCCGTCCGAGCTGATCGATGCTCTGATCGATACCGGTACCCGCGACCTGACCATCATCAGTAACAACGCCGGCAATGGCGAGATTGGCCTGGCCGCCCTGCTCAAGGCAGGCAGCGTGCGCAAGGTGGTCTGCTCCTTCCCGCGCCAGTCCGACTCCTACGTCTTCGACGAACTGTACCGGGCCGGCAAAATCGAGCTGGAAGTGGTGCCGCAAGGCAACCTGGCCGAACGCATCCGCGCAGCGGGCTCGGGTATCGGTGCATTCTTCTCGCCGACCGGCTACGGCACTCTGCTCTCCGAAGGCAAGGAAACCCGCGAGATCGATGGCCGCCAGTACGTGCTGGAAATGCCGCTGCACGCCGACTTCGCGCTGATCAAGGCATACAAGGGTGACCGCTGGGGCAACCTGATCTACCGCAAGGCCGCGCGTAACTTCGGCCCGATCATGGCCATGGCCGCCAAGACCGCCATCGCTCAGGTCGACCAGATCGTCGAACTCGGCGAACTGGACCCGGAACACATCATCACCCCGGGCATTTTCGTGCAGCGCGTGGTCGCCGTTACCGGCGCTGCTGCTTCTTCGATCGCCAACGCTGTCTGAGGCCTGCCATGACCATTACCACAAAACTTTCCCGCACCCAGATGGCCCAGCGCGTGGCCGCAGACATCCAGGAAGGCGCATACGTGAACCTGGGCATCGGCGCGCCTACGTTGGTGGCCAATTTCCTGGGTGACAAGGAAGTGTTTCTGCACAGCGAAAACGGCTTGCTGGGCATGGGCCCGAGCCCCGCGCCGGGCGAGGAAGACGATGACCTGATCAACGCCGGCAAGCAGCACGTGACCCTGCTCACCGGTGGTGCTTTCTTCCACCACGCCGACTCCTTCTCGATGATGCGTGGCGGCCATCTGGACATCGCCGTACTGGGCGCCTTCCAGGTGTCGGTCAAGGGCGACCTCGCCAACTGGCACACCGGCGCCGAAGGTTCGATCCCGGCCGTAGGCGGCGCGATGGACCTGGCCACCGGCGCGCGCCAGGTGTTCGTGATGATGGACCACCTGACCAAGTCCGGCGAAAGCAAGATCGTGCCTGAGTGCACTTATCCGCTGACCGGCATCGGTTGCGTCAGCCGCATCTATACCGACCTGGCCGTGCTGGAAGTGACGTCCGACGGCCTGAAAGTGGTAGAGATCTGCGCTGACATCGACTTCGACGAGTTGCAAAAGCTCAGTGGTGTGCCGCTGATCAAATGATCTGCGCCAACACCGCATGAAAATGCACAAACCCACCGTGACGATGGCCAACGGTGGGTTTGTCGGGTACAGCGCAAAGGCGTTACCGGATCGCTCAGCTGCAGCTCGTTGAGTTCAGGCCATTGATGACATCGTCAAAGGACTTGCCGAAGAACTTTGCATCACGCTCGATCGGATTATTGTTCTTCCACGCCATCTGACGTTGCTCATTGTATTGATAGCCACCGGTTCTGGCCGTGTTGATGGCCTCACGTCCCTTGCCCACGAACTGGTTCATCTGGCTCAGCAGCACGGTGCAACCTGGGCTTTTGGCGGTGCTCTGCTTGTGCCAGCCTTCGATCATCTGCGCGGTCTTGACCAGGCTTTCTTCGAATGGTTTGACCGACGCCTCGGCGCCAGCCGATTGGAAGAACTCCGAGGAAAGGCGCACCGACTGCTTGGCGTACAGCACAATGCCCGCGCGGTAATACGCCATTGAGTCCTTTTCAGCTTCTTCGAACGCTTGCCGGGTGTTGATCTCGTCACGCTTGGTGAGGCCGTCGTAGAACCTGGCTTGCGCAGTAGCAACGCCCTCTAGCGCCGTATCCAGGGCAGGCTCCATCTCCTTGGCCTTCTGGCCGCCGTCAGCCAGGTAACCTTTGGAGTCGGCATAGTTGGCAAGCTCGCTGTGAACAGGTTCGAGCTTTTCCAGCGCCACCAGCATTGCTTTTGCCGGCTCGTCCAGTTCAGGCATGGGCGACGACAAGGCCAGTGCCTTTTTCAGATTGTCGCGCAGGCCGCTGATATCATAGGCGCTGAAGAGATAGTATTCGGACAGCTTGTTATTGGACTTAAGCTGCTTTGAATACTCGGTCCGCCGCTTTTCCAGAATGGCCGCGAAGTTGCCCCCACGGTTGGCTGCGTCGACATAGGCGTTGTATTTCTCGATCTCGATCTGCTCAGCCGTAGGTTGCTGAGCCACCTGGCCTTGCGAGGCTGCGGTAGTACGCGGAGCCTGATCGTTATCGCAACCCGCCAACAGCAACCCTGTCGCTACCAGCATTCCTAGCCATACACGTCTTGCTTGCACTTTCTTCATCCTTGTCTTGTTGATGAGCGATCGGCTGCTGACACATTGCCATCAGCCCGGAGCGCTATCCTAGAGCCCCGGCGCGTGAAGAAGTTCAGGAACAGCGCAACTTTTTGCATTTTTGCGCGCGACCTCTCACTTTGCGTTAGTGACCGCGCCGTAGGTGCAGTCGAGCCGGCACCGTATTTGCCAATCGCGAACCCATTGGCCAATCACCCAACGACCCACAGCTGCTCGGAAATCTCGATGAGGTTGAGATCCGGATCGCGCACGTACACGGAACGGATAGGCCCGGTGGCACCGGTTCGCTGAATCGGCCCCTCAATGATTGGCCAGTGCTGACCTTCAAGCTGCGCGATCACCTCTTCCAGGCTAGCACTGGCGATGAAGCACAAATCCAATGCACCCGGAACAGGCAGATGGGCTTTTGGCTCGAACTCATGCCCCCGTACATGAACATTGATCTTCTGATTGCCGTAGCAGAACGCCAAACGTCCTTGGCCGAAGGTCTCCAGGCGCATGCCCAGCACGCGGATATAAAAGTCTTTACAAGCGTCGACATCGACAGTGGTCAGCACCAGGTGGTCCAGATGGTCAATCACTTCGCGATCTCCGATTCTGTTGGGGGTTTAGAGACGTGCAGGGCGTCCGCCGGCAACTCTTGAAGGCGCCACCCTGTTTTCGTTGCCCCCGGAATGAACGTTTTACCCACTTGACCACTCCATGTACCGCGCCATCATTGCCGGTCGATTCAAAGGCGCGATGAAGGATCCTGCGCGTGTTCCATGGAGAGGAAGATCATGAGTGTCACCCTGAAATGCCTCGAGTGCGATGGGCAAGATCTGGTAAAGCCGGGCAGGCTCCACCGAAAGTCGATTATCACCTGCAGGGAGTGCAATGCCATCGCCCAGTATGGTGACCTGTTGGAAGCAGCGGGTCGACGGTTGCTGGCCGAGCTACAGCAGCAGCTGGCCGGGTTGAAGGCAGGCTGACCACCCTGCTCTCCCGTAACCCGCTTACAAGGCCTACTTGCCAGGATGTACTTCGACCTTGGTAATTTCCAGCGCCTTGGCCTGCTGCAGAATCTCCGTCGGGGAGGCGTGCGCGGCAGGCATCACGAGGCTATTCTCACCATCCCCGTAATGCAGCACGATCAAGTGCAATGCTGCTTCGTGAACGGGGAGCCCGCTCTGCTTGAGCTCGAACGAGTGGTTACGCGGTTCGCCCTTGAAAAGGTACGTCAGGTTGTACGTGTGCATGCTGACCTCAATGATGCTGGATAGGTAAGTATCCTGACCAGAGGGTCAGCATATGGTTCGACTCAGGCCGACATCATTGCGCAGTAGTCACAGCCGAAACCGCTTCATCATCCCGTTCAAGCCAATCGACAAGCTGGCCAGCTCCTGGCTCGCCGTGCTGATCTGGCCTGCACCCTCGGAGGTCTGCACCGCAAGATCCCGAATATTCAACAGGTTACGATCGACTTCTCGAGCCACTTGTGCCTGTTCTTCAGTGGCACTGGCCACCACCAGGTTGCGCTCGTGAATCGTTGTCGCACCATCGGTGATCTCATCCAGTGCCTGCCCGGCCAACTCAGCTACCTGCAGGGTATGCCCCACCTGCTGGCTATTGCTGTGCATCGACTCCACCACCCGCGCCGTGCCGCTGCGAATGGCGTTGATCATTTCCTCGATCTCCAGCGTCGAGCTCTGGGTACGCGCCGCCAGCGCGCGGACTTCATCCGCCACCACAGCAAAGCCGCGGCCCGCTTCACCTGCCCTCGCCGCCTCGATCGCTGCGTTGAGCGCCAGCAGGTTGGTCTGCCCGGCAATTGCACCGATCACATCCAGCACCTTACCCACT
The DNA here is from genome assembly GCF_009933855.1 of Pseudomonas sp. SG-MS2. Lineage (NCBI taxonomy): Bacteria > Pseudomonadati > Pseudomonadota > Gammaproteobacteria > Pseudomonadales > Pseudomonadaceae > Pseudomonas > Pseudomonas sp. SG-MS2. The sequence goes on from NZ_MOMO01000240.1 coordinate 41,596, forward strand.
TCCTGCGACTGCACCGACAGCGCTTCGATCTGCCGCGACGCCTCATGCACATCCTGGCTCATCTTGCCGATCGAACTGATCGCCTCACCCACCCGCTGACGGCCGCGACGCGCCGCGTCTTCGGACTGGCGCGAGATTTCGGAGGTGCTGACGGTGTTGCGCGCCACCTCTTCCACCGCCACGCTCATTTGCGTCACGGCCGTCGCAGCTTGCTGGATCTCGTCGTTCTGGCGGTTGAGGTCGCGGGAGGTTTGCTGGGTAATCGCCGACATCTGCTCGCTGGCCGCGGCCAGCTGATGAGAAGAATCGCCGATCAGCCGCAGGGCATCCTTCAGGCTGGCCTGCATGGCCGCCAGGGCATGCATCAACTGGGTCGCCTCGTCGCGGCCAGTGGCATTTACGGTATGGGATAGATCGCCGTCGGCAATGTTCTGCGCCACTCCAATGGCTTCACGCAGCGGGCTGACGATGCTGCGGGTCAGCAACCAGGCAAGGCCGATGGTCAGCACCAGCACCAGGCCGATCACACTGAAGGTCAGGTACAGGGCACGCTGGTACTCGGCGCGGGCATGGGCGGTGTGCTGTTCGGCGGTGTCGCTGCTGAACTTGACCAGGTTGTCGTACAGCTCACCGATTCGGTTGGAGATGTCCTGCATGGCGCCGCTGAGCATCGCCTGCATCTGCGGTACCTGGTTTTGCTCGGACAACCCCTTGTACTGGTCGAGCAGCACACGGTACTGGTCGATCAACCGCTGCATCTCGGCAAAGGCCGGCTTGCCCGCCGCCGGCACTACCGCACCGTAGCCCTCGACGCCCTTGTCGAGCAGGCCTTTGAGCACCTCCAGGCGCGCCAGGGTCGGCGTCAGCTGTGCGGGCTCGCGGGCAATGGCCATGCGCAGGGTGATGATGCGCAGGCCCAGCATGTGGCTGCGGACTTCACCCAGGTAGCGGGTGCCGACGTTGGTCACCTGCTCGGTGTACACCACGGCTTCGCGCATGCTGGAGATCTTGTTGATGGAAAACAGCCCGAGCACCACGACCAGGGCGGCGATCAGGCTGAAACTCAGGTAAGAGCGGGTAGCGATGTTGAGATGGCGCAAGCGCATGAGGACATATCCGGGTGGCAGTGGGATGTACTACCCATTACGTTCGGCATGCAGAGGCCAAGGTTGAGTGCTTGAAGGGAGTTAGCGCCCGATAATCGAACATTATTGGTTTTGCGGTGGCAGGCATCGAGCGCCGCACGGACGACGCTCGATCTTCATATCCTATAAAAACAGGGAGATACGGTAACGTTCTGATGTAATTGCTTAGAAATGCGCCTTGACCAACACACTCACCGCATTCTGATCCGTCGGGAATCCGTGGCTATCCTCGATCCCGTACTTGTCCGACCAATAATCCCACTCCAGCCCCGCATAAAGCCGCTTTGGCGTGTGCCCGAGGGCCTTGCCCACGTCGTACTTGAACTGCGGATTGAAGTGGAAACTCTTGGCCACGTAATCCGACGTGCCCTTGCTGCCAACGTCATTCACATACCACTCCAGGTATCCGTCAAACAGGATGTCCGATCGCCCTAGCGGTAGGGTCATTGCCCAGGTCGGGTTGATCTGCCATTGCCCCGATGCCTTGCCGGTAATTCCGTCAGGCTTGCGGTAATAGGTATTGAGCGAGAAGCGATCGAACCCCGGGATAGTCAAGTCCACGGCAGGCCCCAACAGGTATCTGCGAGTGCGCCCCTCGCCGCGCTCGTAGGTAGCGGCAATCAGTACATCCTTGACGATGCCAAAGCGCAGGTTCTGTCCGCTGACCTTACCCAGCGACAACCGCGGGGAGAACTCACCGTAGTAGCTGTGCCCGTCATTGCCCGACAAGCCGTTGGACCACTTGTTGTCGACGAACAGGAATACATCCCCCCAAGTCCAGCCGCTGGCGTGTTCGAAGGTGACGGTTTGCTGAATGTCGTTGCCGGTGCCGTCGACTTTGTAGTTGTGGCCGTACAGGTAGCTCAGGCTGTTGTCGTACCACATCAGCGGGCCGGCCTGCGCGCCGGAACTGGCCAGGGCGCAGAGGGGCAGGAAGCAGTAGCTTAGGCAGGCAAGAGGGTTGAGTTTCATGTGCATCCCTTGGGTCGAGGTCGGTGAGGTTCACCAGCAAGGGATTCAGCGGACAGACCTCTCCTCTGGCCACGTTGCAAACCGTGGCGCCACCCTTGCCGGGTGTGCGGCGTGATGCCGCCAGAGCAATGTCCCATGCCATTTCGGCACTGACCGCTTCTACTCGACTGTGCCCTAGCAGGGGGCGTGCCAACTGATCGAATACAGTCTAGCTCAGTGATTGTGGCCAATTTAATGAATTAGTGAGCACCAAGCCGGCTCAGCATTGCGCACTTTAATGGCGCCGAGCGCTCCTGCCTTGCACCTTCCCGGATCACTGCTCTGCCCTTGCAATACCCGCCCGGCCCTGAACAGCCCGGCTTTGGCGGTTTGCGCACATTGGCACGCTTCTCGCTTCATCTGCCTTCGAGTAGAAGCGGTCAGTGCCGAAATGGCATGGGGCATTGCTCTTGCGCCTTGAATTGGGCGTACATCCGAGCGGATGATTTGCGCGCGGCCTCACGGCCCTGGGCAAGTAGAGAAATGTCGGCCGTGGCTGCTGCATGCTGTGTGCACCCTCCTCTTGCTGCGTTCTCTCTCCGCTCGGTTTTCGCTGGCGTGTTCCCCAACACCTGGCGCATTTCGAATCGAGGTGGAGAACAATCATGAAAAACCGCTTTGCTTTGACTTACCCGCTTCGCTCGCTGCTTGGCGCAGCAGTGTTGAGCAGCGCCTCCCTGGCCATGGCCAACGACAAAGTCGTGTTGCTCACCTCCTGGTACGCCCAGGCAGAACAGGGCGGCTTTTACCAGGCCGTGGCCGATGGTTTGTATGAGAAAGAAGGCCTGGATGTGTCCATCCGCATGGGCGGCCCGCAGGTCAATGGCATGCAGTTGCTGGTCAGCAAGCAAGCCGACTTCATCGTCAACTACGACCTGCAGATCCTCAAGAGCGTGGAGCAAGGGCTGCCGGTGGTCGCGGTGGCTGCGCCCTTCCAGGGTGACCCGCAGGGCTTGATGACACACGCCGATGTCAACGGCCTGGACGGCCTGCAAAACAAGCAGGTGCTGGTGTCCACGTCCGGGCAGCAAACCTGGTGGCCTTGGCTCAAAGGCAAGTACCAGCTTCAGGACAGCCAGGCACGGCCTTACACCTTCAACCTGCAGCCCTTCCTCGCCGGCGCCGACACCACCCAGCAGGCCTACGCCAGTTCTGAACTGTTCCAGGCCATCAAGGCAGGCCAGAAACCCAACTTCTTCCTGTTCGCCGATGCAGGTTACCCGCCCTACGGTTCCACCGTGGTCACCCGCCAGGACATCATCGACCAGCATCCCGAGCGCGTCGCCGGGTTTGTCCGCGCCTCGCTCGAGGGCTGGAAACGCTACCTGGACAACCCCGCAGCGGGCAATGCGCTGATCAAGCGCGACAACCCCAACATGAGCGATGAGCTGCTGGCTTGGGGCGTCTCGACGCTCAAGCAATACCAGCTGGTCACAGGGGGCGACGCTGCCAGCCACGGCATCGGCACGATGAACGACGCCCGCTGGCAGGCCACCCGCGACTTCATGGTCCAGGCCGGCCTGCTCGGCGCCGCCGCCCCTTGGCAAAAGGCCTATACCACCCGCTTCGTGCAAGGCCTGAACGTGCAGCCCGACACCGTCCAGGCCGCCAGCCGCTGAGCCTTACAACAACACTTAATACCGTGAGGAAACTGGATCATGCTGGTCACCAAACAACCTGTATTGCGACGCTTCTGGTACGCCCTGCTGCCCATGACAGCCCTGGACGACGGGCCAAAACCCTTCACCTTGCTCGGTGAAGCCCTGGTCCTTTGGAAGCGCCCCGATGGCACCCCGGTAGCGATGCGCGACCGTTGCTGCCACCGCACCGCCAAATTGTCCAAGGGCTTTGTCAGCGAAGACGGCAATATCGCCTGCGGCTACCACGGCTGGGAATACGACTGCAGCGGCACCTGCGTGAAGATCCCGCAGAACCCGACTGGGGCGATACCGCCGGGCGCGGCCGTCAAGGCCTACCATTGCCAGGAAAAGTATGGCTATGCCTGGGTCGCGCTGGACGATCCGCTGCAGCCGATCCCCGACTTCCCGGAAGACGGCGCCCCCGGCTACCGGCGCATCTTCCAGTTCTACGAAGAGTGGAAAACCAGCCCGCTGCGGGTGATGGAAAACTCTTTCGACAACTCGCATTTCTCCTTCGTGCACAAGGCCAACTTCGGCCTGTTCGACCAGCCGCAACCGGCCAGCTATGAGTTTCGCGAAACCGATTATGGCTTTGAAGCCGAAACCCGCGTCCCCATCCGCAACCCTGAAGAAAGCTTCGCCATTACCGGCACCCGCGCGCCGATCACCGAGCGTCACCTGGTCAATCGCTACTACCTGCCGTTCTCCCGACGCTTTGGCTGCATGTACCCGGACAGCGGCATCCATCACATCATCTACAACTGCGCCACACCGATCGATGATGGCCGGCTGATGCTGGTGCAGTGGCTCTATCGCAACGACAGCGAAGCTGACTGCCCGACCCAGGCACTGATCGACTGGGACGCGGCGATCACCGCCGAAGACCGTGACATCCTTGAGGCCACTGACCCGGACGCCTGCGTCGATACCCGGCGGCGTGTCGAGCTGCACATGCCCTCGGACAAGCCAGGCCTGGTAATCCGCCGGCAACTGTTGGGCCTGCTCGAAGCCCATGGCGAAAGCGAAGTGTTCGCCAGCCACTGACCGCCTGTTCGGCGCCCCGGTGTGCCGGGGCATACACAACCGCTCATGACCTTTGGGGAGAGCGCCATGTTGATGCAGACCCTGTCCGAAACCTGTGCCCAGCTGCAGGCACCACCCAACGCCGACGCCTTGGGTAGCGACACGCCGCTGTTCGCCAACCAGGTCGAGAAGACCTACAGCAATGGCACCGTCGCTTTGCACCGCGTCAAGCTGGCGATCCAGCGCGGCGAGTTCGTGTCGTTGCTGGGCCCCTCCGGCTGCGGCAAAAGCACCTTGTTGAAAATGTTCGCCGGCCTCGAACAACCCTCGGCCGGCCATGTGCGCTGGTGGGGCAAGGACGCCCCAGGCAGCGATCCACAGGCCAGCGGTGCTGGCCGCAGCCTGGCGATGGTGTTCCAGGAGGCGACCTTGATGCCCTGGGCCAGGGTGCAGGACAACGTGCGCCTGCCGCTGGACCTGGCGGGCACGCCCAAAGCCCACAGCCAGCCCAAGGTACAGGCTGCGCTGGAACTGGTAGGCCTGGGCGCGTTCGGCCGGGCCTACCCGCGCGAGTTGTCTGGCGGCATGCAGATGCGCGCATCGATCGCCCGGGCGCTGGCCACCGAACCTAACCTGCTGCTGATGGATGAGCCGTTCGGTGCCCTGGACGAGTTCACCCGCAACAAACTCGACAGCGACCTGCGCCAGCTCTGGGCCCAACGCGACCTGACCGTGGTATTCGTCACCCACAGCATCTTCGAGGCGGTGTATCTGTCGTCGCGGGTGGTGGTGATGGGCGCGCGGCCCGGGCGGGTGATCGCCGATGTGCCCATCGACGGCCCGCTGGAGCGGGACGAGGCCTACCGCACCTCCCCGGCCTTCATCGCGCAGTGCGCCCACCTGTCCCGGCTGCTGGCCCAGGCCAACGGCGAACCTGCTTGAGCGCCCAACTTCAGAGCACAACCTGAGAGCCCTGACATGAGTCGACCTTCTACCCCCTGGCTACACAACCCCACGGTACTGCGCATCGCTTCGCCGCTGCTGGTCGGCGCGGTGCTGCTGGGCCTCTGGCAGCTGGCCTGCATCGCCTGGCAAGTACCGGTCTACCTGGTGCCGTCACCCGCCGACATTGGCCGCACGCTGATCAGCGACGGCCCCATGTTGCTCGGTGCGCTGTGGATGACCCTGAAGATCACCTTCCTCTCGTTCGCCCTCGCAGTCGTCATCGGCACACTGGCCGCATTCGTGTTCGTGCAGAGCCGGCTGGTGGAAGCCAGCCTGTTCCCCTACGCGATATTGCTGCAGGTGACGCCCGTGGTGGCGATCGCACCGCTGATCATCATCTGGTGCAGCGACACCACCCTGGCGCTGGTGATCTGCGCCACCCTGGTCGCGGTATTTCCGATCATCGCCAACACCGTGCTGGGCCTGCGCAGCGTCAACCCGGGGCTGCTCAACCTGTTCCGCCTCAATCGCGCAAGCCGCTGGCAGGTGCTGCTGCGCCTGCGTATTCCCAGTGCCTTGCCGTGCTTCTTCGCCGGCCTGCGGATCGCCAGTGGCCTGGCCTTGATCGGCGCCGTGGTGGCCGAGTTCGTGGCCGGCACCGGGGGCACCGGCGCCGGTCTGGCGTACCAGATCCTCCAAGCGGGCTTTCAGCTCAACATTCCGCGGCTGTTCGCCGCCCTGGTGCTGATCGCCCTGACCGGCGTCGCATTGTTCAGCCTGATGGCCCTGCTGGCTCGCTTGAGCCTGCGCCACTGGCACGAAAGTGAACTGGGTTAAGCCCTTGGAGCCCCCTATGAAGCATTCCGACAGCTGGCTGATCCGCAACGCCAGTGCCATCCTCACCGGCCTGCGCGGGGCAGCCGCCCGCCACGCCGGGCCGGACATCCGTATCAGCCAAGGGCGCATCGCTGCCCTCGGTGCCCTGCAACCGCTGGCGGGTGAGCAGGTGCTCGATGCCACCGACTGCGTGGTCTACCCAGGCTGGGTGAATACTCACCACCACCTGTTCCAGTCGCTGCTCAAGGGGATCCCGGCGGGCATCGATCAAAGCCTTGGGGCGTGGTTGGGCGCGGTACCCTATCGCTACCGTGGCCTGTTCGATGAGCACAGTTTCCGCCTAGCCGCGCGTATCGGCCTGGTAGAGCTTGCCCGCTCCGGCTGCAGCACGGTCGCCGACCACCATTACCTGTACCTGCCAGGCATGGCCTTCGACAGTGCGCAGATTCTGTTCGAGGAGGCAGAACGGCTGGGCCTGCGCTTCGTGCTGTGCCGGGGCGGCGCAACCCAGGTGCGCCAGGCCGAAGGCGCCGCCAGTGCCGGCCCAGAAACCCTTGAACAATACCTTGATGACGTCGGGCGGCTGGTGCGCAGTTACCACGACCCCGCCCCCGACGCCTGGCGCCGGGTGGTGATGGCGCCCACCAGCC